>NZ_JAPYKS010000049.1:0-22918 GCF_037179605.1 Mesorhizobium salmacidum (SeqCode) | reverse complement strand
TTCATGGGCTTTGTCAAACTTGCCGCTATCGCTATCTGGCTCAGGTAGTTAAATCGTCACTACGCCCTAGTTGTCATGGGAATCTTCTGAAGGACGCTATTTCCCGGAGCCACCGGGAGCTATCTGAAAAGCCCCGGTGCTTGGGCCTGCGCCGGGGCTTTCGACACCTACGAGCTACATCAGCATGTCGCTTATGCATGTGCTGATATGGTGAAGGAAGGGTGAAAAGCCTTCCGACGTAATCAGGTTGGGTTTGTCAACCGGATAATCGCCCTTTAGGCGCTCCGAAGCTGATTCAGGAACAGATAAAGGAACTGGTGCGTCGGAAGCGGGATCAAGCCGAAGATTAGACGGCTATTCACCATTCCTTCACCATATCAGCACATGCTCATAAGCGGACATGCTGATGTAGCTCGTACGTGTCGAAAGCCCCGGTGCAGACCCAAGCGCCGGGGCTTTTCCTTGCGGGCCCACGGGTGGATAGCGCCTAGCGCGCGATCCTAGCTGGTGCGATAATCTCTTCGATGCGAACAGATTTGACTGAAAATGAGTTGCGAGCGCAGCTAGGCCAATTGGGTGCGCGAGTTGCCGAGCTTAAGGCTGCGCGGCAACCTCGGCCCGAGGGGGCACATATTGAGGGCGGCCCGCTTGGTCCAACAGACCCGCTGGAGACGGAATTCTTGCAAAGGACGGGGGCGCGGTTATTCCCCCAGGGTGGTTTTGCTCTTGGCGCCCTTATAGTCTTTATCCAGTCGTTGCGTCGAACCACAAAATAGGTTGCTGGCCTGTCGAACGGCTAGAGGTCCTTATCAGTCGGATTAAAGACCTTCCGGGCTTTCAAATCGCCCCAGTATAAGGTCAAGGCCAGCAACGCGGGATAACCAATGCCGCCGACAATGACGACCGCGATGAGGCCAAACCACCGGTACGCGAGAATGCCGATCACAATAAGGATCATGCTTCCAACAAAACTACTAAAGGGCGCGACCATGGCTGATTTGTATCAGAGCTTCCACAGCGGAGCCATTCCCCTACGGCTGGGTAGCGCCTAGCGCTTCGGCGGGCCTTGGTAGAGATACCAGAGCGGGAGCACGACGCCGGCCCATGAAATTGCGATCAGTAGAAACCAATAGAGGTACGGGTCTTGAACCTGATCAAGGACATGCCAGCCGCCGCCGTGCTTTGGGATGGTGGCCTTCCCGTTCCATAGCCAAAAGCCAATGAAAGCGCCCGCACCAAGCATCTGTGCGATCAAAAGATACTTGATGACCGCTTCTGCAATTTTACTCTTTTCGGCCACGCGCGCCCCTCTTTAGGCGTCTTGAGATACGTGGAAGGTCTTAATCGTTCGTGAGCGCCGGCCTGTCGAGGACCATATTCCTATTTCACTTTGGGTTTGTTTGTTAACCAGATAATCGCCTTTCAGACGGCGATTGTATATTTGACAGATCCACAGCGGAACCAGGGTTCATCCAAATGTCATGATGAGGCGTTACATTAGTGATGCCGAATATCCCATCCGGCTCCATCATTCAGCCCGGTCTCAACCCGGGCTTTCTTTTTAGGTCTCTACGGTTTCCAGCCTAGACCGTATGGATCCGATGGCGCTTACGATGGCCTCTGCGGATTCTCTATCCAGCGCGATATCCAAGGTACCCTCGGTCGTCTGTATCGACAGGATGCCGAGGGCGCCTTGGTCGTCGTTGACTGTGCAGACGTGGATTTCGGTCGGCACGAAAGGCGGGGACTTTTCCCTGCGGTCCATCGTTCACCTATGTCAACGGGGGCGAACGACAATCGCGCAACCCAGCGACATATTCAAGCGGGCTAAGGTTGTAACTCCTAGCTAGGCCGGCCCGCCCCTCCACAAGGCGGGCCGTGGGGAAAGCGGGGATTGGCGCCGCGAAGAACCACTACCGCTGCCAGAAGCCACGGTGCACCGAGACCAACTCGTCCGCGATTTCGGGAAAGGGGCCGTGAACCTCGACCTTCTTCTGTCCAGAGCCGAGCACAACGCGCGAGGACAGGTTCATTGTCGCTGACTCACGCCGCCCCCGCCATATCATCCAGGATCGGGCAGTCCGGCCGCTCGTCGCCATGGCAGGCGTGAACCAGCTTCTGCAGCGTCGAGCGCATCGATTGCAGCTCGCGCACCTTCTCCTCGATGGCCATGACATGGGCGGCGGCGATCGCGCGCACGTCCTGGCTGGCGCGGCCACGATCCCTGTAGAGCGCCATCAGCTGGCGGCAATCGTCTATGGAAAAGCCTAGGTTGCGCGCGCGGCGCAGGAAGGCCAGCCGGTGGATGTCGTCGCCCGAATAGTCGCGGTAGCCATTGGCGGCGCGAGCGGGCGCGATCAGGCCGATTTCCTCGTAGTAGCGGATGGTCTTGGCCGGCAGGCCTGAGCGGTTGGCGGCGTCGCCGACATTCATGGCGGGTCCTCGATTTTGCGGGCCTGCGATTCAGGCCCATTGAATTTCCTTGACAATCCGGCGAGGTATGTTGCCGAAATGCCATAGTGATACGCATACCAGCATGTAAGTCCCCGCATATAGGCATCGTGTGCTTGGCAAGCAAAGCAAATGCCAGCATGAATGATGATGAGAAAGCGGCCGACTCGTGCCGCTCTGGTTTAGGCGGGGCACCGGATCACCACATGCGCATGAAGTCGCTTGCAATAATCGCCGCACTGGCGCTGTCCACCGCTATTGCCGGTTGCAGCACCATCGGCGGGCAGATCTTCTCCAACGACTATGGCGCGGTGACCGATGCAGGTTACCAGCTGCCGCGGATCCCGATCGAGAAAGTGCCTTCGAAGTACCATCGCCAGGAAGTCAACTACGACACCAAGGAAAAGCCGGGCACCATCATCGTCGATACGCAGAACAAGTTCCTGTATTTCGTCGAGGGCGGCGGCCGGGCCATCCGCTACGGTATCGGCGTCGGCCGCGAAGGCTTTGAATGGCACGGCACCGCCCATATCGCCATCAAGCGCGAATGGCCGACCTGGACACCGCCCTCGCAGATGATCAAGCGCCAGCCCGAACTCGCCAAGTTCGCCGGCGGCATGGATCCGGGCCTGAAGAACCCGCTCGGCGCGCGCGCCATGTACCTGTTCAACAAGGGCGGTGACATGGGCTACCGCCTGCACGGCAGCCCCGAATGGAACTCGATCGGCAAGGCCATGTCGTCGGGCTGCATCCGGCTGATGAACCAGGACGTCATCGACCTCTACGATCGCGCCGAGGTCGGCGCCAAGGTCATCGTTCTTTAGGCCATGATACCGGAAAGCCCCGCTTTTTCGGCACATCGTGGTTAAACTGGAAGTCGCCTTTCATACGCGGACCGTCTAGGCAACAACGGACGTCCCAAACAGAAAACCGGGCAATTCGGCCCGGTTTTTTGTTGTCTGTCGGCAGGGAACTGGCGGTTAGGAGACCTGTTCGACCTGCTGCACTTCCGGCACGAAATGGCGAAGCAGGTTCTGGATGCCGTGCTTCAGCGTCGCCGTCGACGATGGGCAACCGGCGCAGGCGCCTTTCATGTGCAGGAACACGGTGCCGTTCTCGAAGCCGCGGAAGGTGATGTCGCCGCCGTCCTGGGCCACCGCCGGGCGCACGCGCGTGTCGAGCAACTCCTTGATGGTGATGACGAGCTCCTCGTCGGCCTTGTCGTAGAATTCGCCCGTCTGGCTGGTCTCGGCGGCGGGGCCGGCCTTGGCCATGACAGGCGCGCCGGACATGAAGTGCTCCATGATGGCGCCGAGGATTGCCGGCTTCAGGTGCTGCCAGTCCGGGCCGTCCTTGGACACGGTGATGAAATCATAGCCGAAGAACACGCCGGTGACGCCGGGGATTTCGAACAGCCGGCCAGCCAGCGGCGAGGCCGTCGCCGCACTGTCGGCATCGCGGAAATCGGCGGTGCCTTCGAGCAGCACTTCCTTGCCGGGCAGGAATTTCAGCGTCGCCGGATTGGGCGTCGACTCGGTCTGGATGAACATGGCCGTCTCCATGCCCGTTTTGGGCAACTAGTTTGGAATAGTTCTAAATAGGCTCTATCGGCTGGACATTCAAGCGAAACGCGTCGCCGGAACGGCTGGCTGGCGGAATGTTTTTGCTGGCTGGGGAACTGGATCCCGGGCGGGCCTCAGGCGAGGCTGTCGATCTCCTCATCCGACAGGTTCTGCGGCACCACGGTGACCGGGATTGGAAAGGCCGCACCTTTGCCGGCCACGGCACCGACCAGCGGTCCGGGACCTTCCTTGCCGGCGCCGGCCGCCAGCACCAGGATTGCGATATCCTGGTCTTCCTCGATCAGTTTATGGATCTCTTCGGTAGGCTTGCCTTCGCGCACGACCATCTCTGGTTCGATGCCGAGCTTCTGGCGCACCTTGTTGGCGTAGCCGTCGAGCGCCGCGCGCGCCGTGGCGTTCGCCTCCTCGCGCATGATCTTCTCGACGCCCAGCCAGTGCTGGAAATCGTCCGGTACGATGACATAGAGCAGCACCAGCGTGCCGCTGGTGCTCTGCGCCCGCTTCGAGGCGTAGGCGACGGCGCGTTCGCATTCCGGCGTGTCATCGATGATCGTCAGGAATTTCCTGCGATGACCGGCTTCGCGGCTGAGACGTTTGGAGACCATGTCTACCTACTCGGTAACTTTTCGGCCGCAATCTGCCACTGCGGCGGGCCGGCGGCAAGCCGCCGGCCACAGGCCAGTATGTCTTGGCCGGTATGAGGCGGCGCGTTGACGATCGGGCTCAGCCCTGCAGCAGCCCGACAATGTCGCGCACCGTCTTCATTGTCGTCTCGGCAAGCACGCCGGCACGTTCGCCGCCGTCCCGGAGCACGGCGTCGACATAGGCGCGGTCGCCCTGGATGCGACGCATCTCGCCGGCGATCGGCGCTAGTTTCTCCACCGCAAGATCGGCCAGCGCCGGCTTGAAGACGGAGAATTGCTGGCCGCCGAACTCCTTCAGCACGTCAGCCTTCGACATCTCGGCGAGGCCCGCATAGATGCCGACCAGGTTTTCCGCCTCGGGCCGGCTTTCCAGCCCGTCGACCTCGCTCGGCAAGGCCTCCGGGTCGGTCTTGGCCTTGCGGATTTTTTTCGAGATGGTGTCGGCATCGTCGGTCAGATTGATGCGCGACAGATCCGATGGGTCGGACTTCGACATTTTCTTCGACCCGTCGCGCAGGCTCATGATGCGCGCCGCCGGCCCGCCGATGACCGGTTCGGTGATCGGGAAGAAGCCGTTCACCGTCTCCTCGCCGACCTGCATCTCGACGCCGACGCCAAGACCGGCAATGCGGTCGGAGAAATCGTTGTTGAATTTCTGGGCGATGTCACGGGTCAGTTCCAGGTGCTGCTTCTGGTCCTCGCCCACCGGCACGTGGGTGGCGCGGTAGAGCAGGATGTCGGCGGCCATCAGCGAGGGATAGGCGAGCAGGCCCAGCGAGGCGTTCTCGCGGTCCTTGCCGGCCTTGTCCTTGAACTGCGTCATCTTGTTCATCCAGCCGATGCGCGCGACGCAATTGAAGATCCAGGCAAGCTCCGCATGCTGCATCACCCGCGACTGGTTGAAGACGATGTGCTTCTTCGGATCGATGCCGGAGGCGAGGAACGCCGCGGTGATCGACCGCGTCTGGTCGGCAAGATCGTCATAGACGAGCTGGGCGGTCAGCGAATGCAGGTCGACGACGCAATAGATGCAGTCGGACGTATCCTGCAGGGCGACGAATTTCTTGATGGCGCCGAGATAGTTGCCGAGGTGCAGATTGCCGGTCGGCTGGACACCGGAGAAGACGAGTGGCTTGAAGGCGGACATGGTTTCCTCATGGCTTGTGGAGGGCCGTATAAGCGTGATTCCGAAAAGTTGCAGACTTTTCGGAGCCAATCACGCGGCTGGAAACCGCGCGCGGCGAAAGCCTTGCGACGGCGCGCTTATGGACGAGAGTGGGGAGAGGATCAAGAGGGGTGAGATCGATCCGCGATCATGTTGATTTATTTTTGTAGTGTGCTACGTATTACTAACTACACAAATAAATGTAGGTACTGCGATGACCATCAACATCAACAACAAGGAGGCGGACAGCTTGACGCGCGCCTTCGCCAAGGTCGAGGGAGTCGGCATCACCGAGGCGATCGTCATCGCCATGCGCGAAGCCCTGGAGCGTCGGCGTAACCGAGAGACACCTCTTGAGACGGCTGCACGACTCCGCGCCGAATTCGGGATCGAGCTGAGCGAGCAGGCACGCAATCCGCTGCCGCGCTCGGTCTACGACGAATTGTCCGGCGAAGACTGATGTTCGTCGACGCAGCCGCTATCGTCGCGATGCTGAGCCAAGAGGCCGAAGCTCAACGCTGCTCGCAAGCGATCATGGAGGCGCCGGCTCCTTTCACGTCGGCGATCGCCGTCTGGGAAGCCTCGATGGCGCTTTCGCGATCAGAAAAATTGGCAGTGCCTGTCGAAGTAAGCCTGAGGATAGTCAGTCGTTTTCTTGAAGAGCGAGCTATAGCCTTGCGGGAGCTTCCGCCTGCCTCCGAGGCAACGTCATTGTCCATCGAGGCCGCGTCACGGTTTCGCAACAACGCCATTCGCCTGAATTTGGCGGACTGTTTTCACTACGCTTGCGCGCGCTACTACGCCGTTTCGATACTTTCGACGGCAGACGAATTCCGGCTTACGGATCTGGAGACTGTTCCTTAGTCGCTGGCGATCCCCTGCGCCCGACATTGCGCCGGATCATGCTGAAATCGGCACCGCCGGTGACGAACGCGGTGACGAAATAGAGCGTAGCTCCGCCCGCCACCAGCGCGAGTACCGTCGTCGCCTTGATGACCAGCGGCGAGCCGGGTCCGAGCCTGACGGCGAAATAATGCTCGGCGAAATAGAGGGCGACCCCCATTACCACCGCCGACAGCACCAGCCGCGGAATGCGCTTCAGGAGCGGCACGTCGCGGCCCCAATGGCCGCGCCGGATCAGCACGGCAAGCAGCATCAGCGCGTTGACCCAGCCGGCGACGGCCGAAGCCACGGCAATACCGGGTGCGCCCATCCTCGGGAACAGCGTCAGCGCCGTGGCGACGTTCACCGCCACGGAGATTGCGGCGAAGATCATCGGCGTGCGCGTGTCTTCGCGGGCGAAATAGCCTGGGGTGAAGGCCTTGATCAGCACGAAGGCCGGCAGGCCGAGACCGAAGATCGCCAGGATCGCCGCCACGACAGGCGTTGAATGGTTGGCGGCGAACGCGCCGCGCTCATAGACCAGCCGTACGATCGGTTCCGACATGACCCAGAGTGCCGCCGCCGCCGGCAACGTCATGAACAGGGTGAATTCGACGGAGCGGTTCTGCAGATTGGCGGCCTCGATCAGATTGCCTGACTTCAGCGCCCGCGACAGTTCGGGCAACAGCACGATCGCCACCGCGACGCCGACGACGCCGAGCGGCAACTGGTAGACGCGGTCGGCATAGGCCAGCGAGGAGACGGCACTGTCCTGCGCCGAGGCGATGGCCGTTCCGATCAGCTGGTTGATTTGGGTGATACCGCCGGTGATCGCCGCCGGCAGCGCCAGGATCAGCAGCCGCCTCACGTTCGGCGTCATCTTCGGCCGGCGGAAGCCGATCGAGATGCCGGCATTGCGCACCGCCACCCAGACGATGGCAAGCTGCACCACGCCCGCCGCCAGCACGCCCCAGGACAGGGCGAAGCCGACAGCATGTGCATCCAGTCCATGGTACCAGGCGTAGCCAAGCACGCTAATCAAGATGATGTTGAGGAAAGCCGGCGCGATCGCCGCCGCGAAATAGCGCCGCAGCGAGTTCAGCATGCCCGCCATCATGGCTGCGAGCGACATGCAGATCAGATACGGGAACATGATCGTCGCAAGCGTGACGGTCGTCTCGAACTTGCCCGGCGTGTCGGCAAAGCCCGGCGCCACCAGATAGCGCACGATCAGCGGCATCGCCAGTTCCATGGCAATGGTCAGCGCCAGGAGCGCCGTGAACAGGACACCGAACACCTCTTCCGAGAAACGCTTGGCGCCGTCGGTGCCGTGCGTCTCGATCTCCTTGGCGAACAGCGGCACGAAGGCGGCATTGAAAGCGCCCTCCGCGAACAGCCGGCGAAACGTGTTGGGAAACTGGAAGGCGGCGTTGAAGGCGTCCGCGACCGGTCCGGTGCCGAGTGCGGCTGCCATCAGCATCTCGCGGCCGAAACCGAGCGCACGGCTCATCAACGTGCCGGAAGCGACGGTAGCAAATTTCTTGACGAGACTCATGCGTTCGCAAACTACCTGTGGGACTGGGAGAAGGGGATGATGGCCGTCACTCGGCGGCTGCCTTGGACCTGCCTCCGCGTTCCGGCACGATGCCTTCGAGCGTCGCGATCAGCCGGTTGCGGATAGTGGCGATGCGGGCTGGGCTGTCGATCTTCTGGCCGGTGAGGTCGGTGACGTAGAAGGTGTCGATGACCTTCTCGCCGAAAGTGGTGATATGCGCCGAGGCAATGTCGAGTGACAGGTCGGATAGCGTCCCGGTGATCTCCGACAAAAGGCCAGGGCGGTCGAGCCCCTCGACCTCGATGACCGAAAACCGGTTCGACAGCGCGTTGCGGATTTCGGCGCGCGGCGGGATCTTGAACACCTTGGATCCGCGCCTTGGCTTGGTGCGTTTCTCGATCATCTCCGGCAGCCAGCTCTTGCCCGACAGCACGTCCTCGATCAGCCGGCCGACGCGCTCGGCGCGCCGGCGCTCGTCCTCGTCGCGATCGAACTCCCTCGATATCAGGATCGTGTCCAGAGCGCGGCCATCCGATGTCGTGAAGATCTGCGCGTCGACGATGTTGCCGCCGGCCCCGGCGCATGCCCCGGCAATGACCGAGAGAAGACGGGGATGGTCCTGCGCCAGCACGGTGATTTCGGTCACCGCCTCGAACTGATGGGTCTTGACCATGGTGGCGAGCTTATTGCCAGCCGCGTCCGTCTCGCGAATGAATTCGGCGTGGCGGAGCTGGTCCGGCAGGTCCACGGTCAGGAGATAGTTTTCATAATGCAGCCCGACATAGCGCTTGCGCGCCTTGTCGGGCCAGTCGGCGAGCGCCTCCGCCAGGCGTTCGCGCGCTGCCGCCGTGCGTTGGGCGCGCGAGACTTCCGAAAAGCCGCCGGTCAGCAGCAGTTCGGTCTCGTAGTAGAGCGTACGCAGCAACTGGCCCTTCCAGCCGTTCCACACGCCCGGTCCGACGCCCCTGATGTCGCAGACGGTCAGGATCAACAGCATCTTCAGCCGCTCGACCGACTGCACGATCGAGGCGAAGTCCTCGATCGTCTTGCGGTCGTTGAGGTCGCGGGTCTGCGCCGTCATCGACATGACGAGGTGGTTCTCGACCAGCCAGGCGACGGTTTCCGTATCGGCCGGCGAAAGCCCCATATGCGGGCAGATCCGCTTTGCGATCCTGGCGCCGGCCTCGGAATGGTCTTCAGGCCTGCCCTTGGCGATGTCGTGCAGCAGCACGGCGACATAGAGCGCCTCGCGGCTCTTCTTCAGGCCCGGCATCAGCGAATGCGACAGCGGATGCACCTTCTCGCCGTCGCCGCGCTCGATCTCGGCCAGCACGCCGATGCAGCGGATCAGGTGCTCGTCGATCGTGTAGTGGTGGTACATCGAGAACTGCATCATGGCGACGATCTTGCCGAAATCCGGGATCAGCCGGCCGAGCAGCCCCGCCTCGTTCATGCGCCGCAGGTTGAGTTCGGCGTTGCGGTCCGAGGTCAATATGTCGAGGAACAGCCGGTTGGCTTCCTCGTCGCGCCTGAGCGACTTGTTGACCAGGCCGAGCGAACGAGTGAGCAGTTTCAGCGCATCGGGATGGAATTCCAGCCCGTGCTTGTCGGCGAACCAGAACAGCCTGAGAAGATTGACCGGGTCGCGCTCGAAGACGCCGTCGTCGGCGATGTTGATGCGATGGTTGTCGACGATGAAGTCGGACGTGCCGGCAAGCTTGCGCTTGCGGCGCTGGAAGGTGAGGAAGATGCGGTTGAAGCCGGGAACGTGCTTGGCCTGCTCTTCCTCCAGCGCGGCGCAGAAGATGCGGGTCAGGTCGCCGACATCCTTGGCGACGAGGAAATAGTGCTTCATGAAGCGTTCGACAGCCGACAGGCCGGGATGGGTCGTATAGCCGAGCCGTTCGGCGATCTCACGCTGGATGTCGAAATGCAGCCGCTCCTCGGCCTTCCCCATGAGGAAATGCATGTGGCAGCGCACCGCCCACAGGAAATCCTCGGCCTTCTGGAACTCACGATACTCGGCCTCGGTGAAGACGCCTTTCTCGACCAGTTCCTCGCCGGTGCGCACGCGGTAAAAATACTTGCCGATCCAGAACAGCGTCTGCAGATCGCGCAACCCACCCTTGCCGTCCTTGACGTTGGGTTCGACCAGATAGCGGCTTTCGCCAGCCTTGGCATGGCGCTCGTCGCGTTCGGCGAGCTTGGCCTGCACATATTCCGGGCCGGTCGTGCGCACCACCTCATGGTCGAAGCGCAGCATCAGCTCGTCATAGAGTTTGCGCTCGCCCCACAGGAAACGGGCTTCCAGGATCGAGGTGCGGATGGTGATGTCGGTGCGCGACAGCCTGAGGCACTCATCGATGTTGCGGGTGGCATGGCCGACCTTCAGCCCCATGTCCCACAGCATATAGAGCATGTACTCGACTGTTTGTTCGCCCCACGGCGTCTGCTTGTAGGGCAGCAGGAACAGGAGGTCGATGTCGGATCCCGGCGCCAGCGTGCCGCGGCCGTAGCCTCCGACGGCAACGACCGCCATGCGTTCGGCCGAGGACCGGTTCTTCACCCGGTAGACATGCGTCGCGGCAAAGTCGTAGAGCGCACAGATCAGCTCGTCCATCAGGTGCGACAGCCGTTCGGCGCAAGCGTTGCCGCCGCCATCTTGCCTCAGCATGGCCTCGGCTGTCTTGCGGCCCTCGGCGAGGCGCCCCTTGAGAAGCTGAAGAACGGCAGCACGGATGGCCTGGCTGGAACCGTCGCCGGCACTGGCCGCGGTCAGCGCGGTCATCTCGCGGCGCAAAGCGTCGCCGTCGATCAATTCATCGAGCTTCAGGGAAATTTTCGCCATGGATACCGGTTGGCCCTGCCTTTTGGGCGGCGTCTATAGCGTGTTTTCGCGGCGCTGGGTATGGGCCTGCTGTCGATCCGGCAAACGCTCTAGTCGTTTGCCTCGACTGGAGCGAGCGGTACGACAATCTGCCGCCGCAGCCTGCAGAGATCGGTGATCTGCCGCGCTGCCCGCCGGGCCTCCCTGCGGATCCGCGCGAGAGCCGGCATCCTGTGTCCGTCGGCGAGCCCGCTTGCGACCCACTCGGCCTCCCGTCCCGGTTCAACCAGGCTCGGCAACCTGTTGCCCACGAACTGCTCCTGCGCACAGAGCGCCGGGACAAGCTGGTAGATCGTCTTGCCGCTCGACGTAGCGAACGCAGGGTCGAAGATGAGACTGTCGACCGCCACATTGACTTCCGCGGTCGCCTCGAGAAGGGCACGTGCCGTTTGCCGGGAGAGCAGGTAACCGCCAGTTCCGATGTGGTTCTTGCGGAGCCTGAACAGCGAAAAACCGCCGCCGACGGAAAACCTCTCCCTCTGGATCACCGTTGTGTGGAAGAATGTCTCGAGCTTGACGACATCGGCATCGGCCGGAATCCAGCTCGTATCGGCAAGCAGCGCACCGGCTTTCGCGGAAAACACGATGTCGTCCTCGAAGACGGCGCCATAGGGCGCGTCGTCTTGCGCGATAATGGTCCAGCAGGCGCGATGGCTGTGCAGGCATGCGATCTCGCTACCGGACAGGCGCTGCACCGCATGCAGTGGATGCTGGCGCTGCAGCATGAGCTCCGGATGGTGCCTTGCATCGATTGCGGCAACCCGCTCGAATCCGAGGCCGATGCGCGCAAACTCCGCCGTCGTATGGGCAAGCCGGTCGGGAGACCGATCGAGGTTGATGACCAGGCGCTTCACTATGGGCAAAGATCCAGCGGGAAAGGTAGCGTGTAATACATTTGCAGCGGCGCGGTTTCAGCGTAGGCGCGCGGTTGTGTACAGTTTTTGCCATTCGGTCAATCCGCTGGGCTCGGAGAGCCAAAATCAAAACGGCCCTTGACCTTCCAGTTACTGGAAGCACTACCTCGGGTTTTGAAGCAGTGACAATCAAGGCATTTTAGAATGACGCATTCAGAACACGATCATCACACACACGGCTCGTATGGCGGCTGTTGCGCGCCGAAAGGCGCTGCCTCGGATACGGTTCTGCGCGACCCGGTCTGCGGCATGACCGTGGATCCGGCTGCCGGCAAACCGACATTCGAGCATGGCGGCCGCCTCTATCATTTCTGCAGTGAGCGCTGCCGTTCGAAGTTTCAGGCCGAGCCGGAAAGCCACCTGACGGCGACCGACCCTGTCTGCGGCATGAGCGTCGACCGCGCGACGGCGAAACATTTTGTCCGCCATGAAGGCCAAGGCTTTTATTTCTGCTCCGCCGGCTGCAAGGCGAAGTTCGAGGCGGCGCCGCAAACCTATCTCGGCGGCAGGCCGGCGCCGGCGCCGGTGCCCAAGGGCACGCAATACACCTGCCCGATGCATCCGCAGATCATCCGCGACAAGCCCGGCTCCTGCCCGATCTGCGGCATGGCGCTCGAGCCAACGGGCGTGCCAACCGGCGATGAAGGGCCAAATCCCGAACTGGTTGATTTCACCAGGCGGCTCTGGGTGAGCGCGGTGCTGTCGCTCCCGCTGCTGATCATCGCCATGGCGCCGATGGTAGGCCTGTCGCTGGAGGGCCTGGTTGAGGATCGCGCAAAGGTCTGGATCGAACTGGTCCTGGCGAGCCCGGTGGTGCTCTGGGCCGCCTTCCCGTTTTTCCATCGCGGCTGGGACTCGATCCTCAACCGCAGCCCCAACATGTGGACGCTGATTTCGCTCGGCGTCGGCGCCGCCTATCTCTACAGCGTCGCCGCCACGCTCTTCCCGGACATCTTTCCGCATCAGTTTCGCGGCCATGGCGGTGCGGTGCCGGTTTATTTCGAGGCAGCCGCAGTCATCGTGGCGCTGGTCTTCCTCGGCCAGGTGCTGGAACTGCGCGCCCGCGAAAAGACCGGATCGGCGATCCGGGCTCTGCTTGACCTCGCGCCGAAGACCGCACGGCGGATCGCCGAGGACGGTTCCGAGAGCGATGTGCCGCTGGACGAGGTCAAGACCGGCGAGCGCCTGCGCGTCAGGCCCGGCGATGCCGTGCCGGTCGACGGCACGGTACTCGAAGGCCGCTCCTCCATCGACGAATCGATGATCACGGGCGAACCCTTGCCGGTCGAGAAAGCCGAAGGCGATGCCTTGACCGGCGGCACGCTCAACAAGAATGGCTCCCTGATCATGCGCGCCGAACGGATCGGCGCCGAGACCACGCTGTCGCGCATCGTCGAACTCGTTGCCAAGGCACAGCGCTCGCGCGCGCCGATCCAGGGTTTGGCCGACCGCGTTTCCTTCTATTTTGTCCCGGCCGTCGTCATGGTCGCCATCGCCGCGTTCATCGCCTGGGCGGTCTTCGGCCCCCAGCCCAGCCTGATCTTCGCCATCGTCTCGGCGGTTTCGGTGCTGATCATCGCCTGTCCCTGTGCGCTGGGTCTCGCCACGCCGATGTCGATCATGACCGCTACCGGGCGCGGCGCGCATGCCGGCGTGCTGATCAAGGAAGCCGCCGCGCTTGAACGCTTCGCCGCTGTCGACACCTTGATCGTCGACAAGACCGGCACGCTGACCGAGGGCCGGCCGAAATTGACCGACGTCGTGGCTGCCAGTGGCTTTTCCGAGGACGAATTGCTGGTATACGCCGCGACCCTGGAAAAAGGCTCGGAGCACCCGCTGGCCGAGGCCATCGTCGACGGGGCGGCCCAGCGCGGCGTGAAGATCGCCGAGGCCGGCAGCTTCGAAGCGGTTACCGGCAAGGGCGTTTCCGGCACGGTATCAGGCAAGGTATCAGGCAAGAGGGTCGCGCTCGGCAATGCCGTTATGATGGCCGATCTCGCCATCGACGTTTCCGCAATCCTGGCCAGCGTGGAAGCGTTGCAGGGCGATGGCAAGACGGCGATGTTCGTCGCTGTCGACGGCAAGCTGGCCGGCATCGTCGCCGTCGCCGATCCGGTCAAGGCGACCACGGCCGAGGCGATCAAGGCGCTGCATGACAGCGGGCTGAGGATCATCATGGCGACCGGCGACAATGAGCGCACCGCCAAGGCGATCGCTGGACGTCTCGGCATCGACGAGGTTCGGGCAGGTCTGTTGCCGGAACAGAAGGCAGCGCTCGTCGACGAACTGCGCGGCAGGGGTGCCGGCGTTGCCATGGCCGGCGACGGCGTCAATGACGCGCCGGCGCTTGCCGCCGCCGATGTCGGCATCGCCATGGGAACGGGCGCCGATGTCGCGGTCGAGAGTGCCGGCATCACTTTGGTCAAGGGCGACCTCAACGGCATCGTCCGCGCCCGCACCCTGGCCCAGGCGACCATCGGTAACATCCGGCAGAACCTGTTCTTCGCCTTCCTCTACAATGTGCTCGGCGTGCCGGTCGCCGCCGGCGTGCTCTATCCGCTCACCGGCACGCTTTTGTCGCCGATGCTGGCGGCGGCGGCGATGAGCCTGTCCTCCGTCTCGGTGATCGCAAACGCATTGCGGCTCAGAACATTGAAACTCTGAGATCAACTCCCAGATACGAAACCCAACCAACAGGAGACCATGAATGACCTTGGCTAAAAAACTCGTGCTGCTGCTGGTGGCCGCCGGAATGCTGCTTGCCGTCTTCCTCGAAAGCGTGCCGGCGCAGAGCGAGGAGATGAAGCACGACATGGGCGCCATGGGGGCGGAAGGCCCTTCGACGGCGGGCTACAAGGCGGCTATGGACAAGATGCATACCGGCATGATGGCCTCGCAATATACCGGCAATGCCGATGTCGATTTTGTCCGCGGCATGATTCCGCATCATCAGGGCGCGATCGACATGGCCAAGGTCGAGCTGGCCAACGGCAAGGATCCGGAAATCCGCAAGCTCGCCGAAGGCGTCATCGCCGCGCAGGAAGCCGAAATCAAGCAGATGCAGGACTGGCTCGCCGCCCATCCGGCGAAGTAAGCTTCCGGCATCGCCAAGCAGGGCCCGGCGAGAACTCCGTCCGGAGTCTCGTCGCGGCTCGATGCGATCGGGTACCACGGAGCCAGCCATGGAATCGAGCGTCAGGACCACCACGCTGCCCTGCGGCGAGGCCATACCCGTTCTCGGCCAGGGTACGTGGAAGATGGGCGAGGATTCGCGCCGGCGCTCCGAGGAGGTAGATGCGCTCAAGCTCGGTCTCGATCTCGGCGTCACGCTGATCGACACCGCCGAAATGTATGCCGGCGGCGGTGCGGAAGAAGTGGTGGCCAAAGCCATTGCCGGGCGCCGCGCCGAGGTCTTCCTGGTCTCGAAGGTACTGCCTTCCAACGCTTCGCGGGCCGGCGTGCAGCGCGCTTGCGAGAACAGCCTTAGGCGCCTCGCCACCGACCGCATCGATCTCTATCTTCTGCATTGGCCGGGCAGCGTGCCCCTATCGGAAACGGTCGAAGCCTTCGAGGCGCTGAAAAAAGCCGGCAAGATCCGGCATTGGGGCGTCAGCAATTTCGACACCGACGAGATGCAGGAATTGGCGTTCCTGTCCGACGGCGACAAGGTACAGACCAACCAGGTGCTCTACAATCTGGTCCGCCGCGGCCCGGAATTCGATCTCACGCCCTGGATGAGGAAACGTGGCATCCCGCTGATGGCCTATTCGCCGGTGGAGCAGGGCGCGCTGGCACATAATGCCAGGCTCACCGCAGTCGCAGCCCGTCACGGCGCAACCGCGGCGCAAATCGCCTTGGCCTGGGTGATGCGGCAGGACGGCGTCATCGCCATTCCCAAGGCCGGCAGCCAGGCGCACGTCCGCCAGAATTTTGCCGCGCTGGACATAAAGCTTACGCCGCAGGACATCGCCGATCTCGGCAGTGCGTTCCCGCCGCCCAGCCGCAAGAGTGGGCTGGAGATGATCTGACTACTTCCCCGCCAGCCCCTTCAGCCGGTAAAGCGCCTCCAGCGCTTCCTTTGGCGTCATCTCGTCGGGGTTGAGGTCACCGAGTGCTGCGCCCAGCGCGTCGCTCTTCACCGGCCTTGGCGCTTCCCGCTTCACCGCCACCGAAAACAGCGGCAGGTCATCGACCAGCCGGTTGGTCTTGCCGGAGACCTCGCCTTCCTCCAACTGGTGCAGCACCGCCTTGGCCCGGTCGACCACCGCTTCCGGCAAGCCGGCGAGCCGCGCCACCTGCACGCCGTAGGAGCGGTCGGCGGCGCCCTTGCCGACCTCGTGCAGGAAAACGACGTCGCCTTCCCATTCCTTGACCCGGATGGTGACGTTGGAAAGCCGCGCCAGCTTGCCTGCGAGCGAGGTCATTTCGTGGAAATGGGTAGCGAAGATCGCCCGGCAGCGGTTCTTTTCGTGCAGATATTCGACCGCCGCCCAGGCGATCGACAGTCCGTCGAACGTTGCGGTGCCGCGGCCGATCTCGTCGAGGATCACCAGCGAGCGTTCGCCGGCCTGGTTGAGGATCGCCGCGGTCTCGACCATCTCGACCATGAAGGTCGAACGGCCGCGCGCCAGATCGTCCGACGCGCCGACGCGCGAGAACAGCCGGTCGACGACGCCGATATGGGCAGACGCCGCCGGCACGAAGGAGCCGGTCTGGGCCAGGATCGCGATCAGCGCGTTTTGCCGCAGGAACGTCGACTTACCACCCATATTCGGGCCGGTCAGCAGCCAGATCGCGCCGTTCTTGGCACTCCCCTCCGGCGAGAGGTCACAATCATTGGCGACGAACGGGCCTTCGCCCGAACGGCGCAGCGCTTGTTCGACCACCGGATGCCGGCCGCCTGAAATCTCGAAGGCAAGGCTGGAATCCACCACCGGCCGGCACCAGCTCTCGCTTTCCGACAAGAGCGCAAGTGCCGCCGACACGTCGAGCACGGCGAGCGCATCGGCGCCGGCGCGGATCGCCTCGGCCTCGCCGACCGCCTCCGCCGTCAGCGCATCGAAGGCGGCCAGTTCGATGCTCAGCGCACGGTCGGCGGCATTGGCGATCTTGGTCTCCAGTTCGGCGAGTTCGGTCGTGGTGAAGCGCATGGCATTGGCCATGGTCTGGCGGTGGATGAAGCGCGCCTTGGCGCCATCGCTGCCGGTCATGACGGCATGATGGTTGGCCGTCACTTCGATGTAGTAACCGAGCACGTTGTTGTGCCGGATCTTCAGGGAACGGATGCCGGTCTCCTCGATCAGGGAGCGCTCCAGCCCGGCGATCACTTTGCGCGACTCGTCGCGCAGCGCCCGCATCTCGTCGAGTTCGGCATGGTAGCCGCCGCGGACGAAACCGCCGTCGCGTTTGAGCAGCGGCAGTTCCTCGCCGAGCGCCTGGGTGAGATGCTGGGCAAGTGTCTTGGGCAGCGCCTGAATTGCGGCCATCGCGCCGGCCAATTCCTGGGGCAGGGCGATCGCGGCAAAGGTTTCTGCGATGGCGCCCGCCGCCTCGAAGCCGGCGCGGAGCGCGCCGAGATCGCGCGGGCCGCCCCGGTTGAGCGCCAGCCTGGACAGGGCACGCGGCATATCGGCGACACTCTTCAGGCTCATCCGCACTGCCTGGCAAAGCCGCACTTCGGAACGGAAGAACGACACCGAATCCAGCCGTGCGCCGATGGCCGCCGGGTCGGTGAGCGGCGCCATCAGCCGGTCGGCGAGCAGCCTTGCGCCGCCGCCGGTCACCGTGCGATCGATCGCCTTGAACAGCGAACCCTCGCGGCTGCCGGACAGCGTGCGCAGCAGTTCGAGATTGCCGCGCGTCGCCGGGTCGATGAACAGGGTCGAGCCCTGCTCCTCACGCTCGGGCCGCGACAGCGGCGGCCGCTCGGCTTTTTGCGTCTTCTCGACATAGGCGATGGCGCCCGAGATCGCCGACAGTTCGGCGCGCGAAAACGTGCCGAAACTGTCTGGTGTCGCCACCTCGAAGAAGCGCGCGATCCGTCCCGTGGCCGAGGCCGAATCGAATAGCGAAGGCGGCTGTGGGCTGGCGACACGTCCGAGCACGTCGAAAACCGGCTTCAGCTCGGGATCGTGGAACACCGGCTCGGCGACGATCAGCTCACGCGGATCGACACGGAAGATGTCGGCGAGCAGCCGGTCGGCGGTGGTCTCCGCGACGCGGAACGCGCCGGTCGAGATGTCGATCCAGGCAATTGCAAAGCTTCCTTGGTGCCCTGTCGCGCTGCCGCGCTCCCCGCCTCTTGGCTCCGCTCCGCCCTTCACCCTGCCCAGCGCCATCAGGAAATTCGATTCCGAGGGTGCCAGCAATTTATCCTCGGTGATGGTGCCCGGCGTTACCAGCCGCACCACATCGCGGCGCACCACCGATTTGGAGCCGCGTTTCTTGGCCTCGGCCGGATCCTCGATCTGCTCGCAGACGGCAACTCGGAATCCTTGGCCGATCAGCTTCTGCAGGTAATCGTCGGCCGCATGCACCGGCACGCCGCACATCGGAATGTCGTGGCCCTGATGCTTGCCGCGTTTGGTCAAGACGATGCCCAGCGCGCGGCTCGCCTTCTCGGCATCGTCAAAGAACAGCTCGTAGAAATCGCCCATGCGGTAGAACAGCAGCGAATCCGGGTTAGCCGCCTTGATCTCGATGAATTGCTCCATCATCGGCGTGACGGCGGCAGCACCGGGCTGCGGCGGCGTCATCACCTCGGGGGCGGCGTCGGGCTCGTTCGGGCTGTGCATGTTCATGGCGCGGCACGCTAGCAGATGTGATGGCGGGGTTTAATGCCGGGGGCTTAGAAAGCAGGGGAAGACCGCGAGCCATCTTTCCATGGAAGGGCTATTCAGCGTGCATTGCTCGATGGTGTGATCGCGAATGTCGTCTTGGAGTATAGTGGCGGGACATCATGGACAGGGACGGGCACGAAACGTTCGAGGAGATGGTGGGACGTCTTTTTCGATCCGGACATTGCATCATCGCCGAGCCCGATCCGGCGGCGATCCGGCGCGCCGTCGAGACGTTGCGCCACCGCGCCATTCCGCGCGAGGAGATTCGCAACCGCACGCTGGCCAAGGTGCGGGCTCAACGGCAGGAACTCACAGTATTCCTGGCCGACCTGCTGAAGAGATTGGGAAGCAGCCAACCGCCGCTATCGCAATGGCCGTTCCCCGGAACCAGGACGCTGCGGCGATGGGCAACGGCCCGCCAGCATGCGCATGAAATCATGGCATCCAGGGTGGCGCGGAACGGCTCCTGACCGAGCGTGTCCGCTTTGAAGCAGCTTTGCAGAGCTTCGTGGTTTACACGCGGCGGCCCGTGGTCTTAATTCGCAAGCGCACAGGCACCCACTTCAAGGAGGTGTCCCACCGGCGAGGAAATCAAAAGCATCATGGCCAGGAAAACCGAGAACAACGGTCCGTCCGTCAGCGCGCAGGAAGCGCTCGAATTCCATGCCATGGGCAGGCCCGGCAAGCTGGAGATCGTCGCCACCAAGCCGATGACGACGCAGCGCGATCTCAGCCTCGCTTATTCGCCTGGTGTCGCCGTGCCAGTGCGCGCCATCGCCGAGGATCCATCGAGAGCCTTCGACTACACGACGCGCGGCAACATGGTCGCTGTCATCTCCAATGGCACCGCCATCCTTGGCCTCGGCAATCTCGGCGCGCTGGCCTCCAAACCGGTGATGGAAGGCAAGGCGGTGCTGTTCAAGCGCTTCGCCGATGTCGATTCCATCGACCTCGAGGTCGATACCGAGGATGCCGACGAGTTCATCAACTGCGTGCGCTTCCTCGGCCCCTCCTTCGGCGGCATCAACCTGGAAGACATCAAGGCGCCGGAGTGCTTCATCATCGAGCAGCGCCTGCGCGAACTGATGGACATCCCGGTCTTCCACGACGACCAGCACGGCACGGCCATCATCTCGGCCGCGGGCCTGATCAACGCGCTGGAGGTCACCGGCCGCGACATGAAGACCACGAAGCTGGTCTGCAATGGCGCGGGCGCCGCAGGCATCGCCTGCATCGAACTGATGAAGGCGATGGGTTTTTCGCCCGAAAACATCACCTTGTGCGATACCAAGGGCGTGGTCTTCCAGGGTCGCACCGAGGGCATGAACCAGTGGAAGTCGGCGCATGCGATCAAGACCGATGCGCGCAGCCTGGCCGAAGCGCTCGACGGCGCCGATGTCTTCCTCGGCCTTTCCGCCAAGGGGGCGCTGACCACCGCCATGGTGCAGTCGATGGCCAAGAACCCGATCATCTTCGCCATGGCCAATCCCGATCCCGAGATCACCCCGGAGGAAGTGGCCGAGATCCGCACTGACGCCATCATGGCCACCGGGCGCTCGGACTACGCCAATCAGGTCAACAACGTACTCGGCTTCCCCTACATCTTCCGCGGCGCGCTGGATGTCAGGGCCACCACCATCAACGACGACATGAAGATCGCCGCCGCCCGTGCGCTCGCCGAACTGGCGCGCCAGGACGTGCCCGACGACGTCGCCGCCGCTTATCAGGGCAACCGGCCGAAATTCGGTCCCAACTACATCATTCCGGTGCCGTTCGACCCGCGCCTGATCTCGGCCATCCCGATTGCCGTGGCCAAGGCGGCAATGGATTCGGGCGTCGCCCGCAAGCCCATTCTCGATCTCGACCGTTATGCGCAGGAGCTTTCCGCCCGCCGCGACCCGATCGCCTCGACCCTGCAGCGTATCTACGACCGCGTGCGCCGCCAGCCCAAGCGCATCGTCTTCGCCGAAGGCGAGGAGGAGCAGGTGATGCGCGCCGCCGTCTCCTATGTGAACCAGCGGCTCGGCACCGCCATCCTGCTTGGCCGCGACGACGTCATCAAGGAGAACGCCAGGCACGCCGGCATCGACTTGAACAAACAAGGCATCGAGATCATCAATGCGCGTCTGTCGCGCCGCAATTCGATCTACACCGACTATCTCTACGAACGCATGCAGCGCAAAGGCTTCCTGTTCCGCGACTGCCAGCGGCTGATCAACAACGACCGCAACCATTTCGCCGCCTGCATGGTGGCGCTGGGCGATGCCGACGGCATCGTCACCGGCGTCACCCGCAACTATTCGACCGCGCTCGACGATATCAGGCGCGTCATCGACGCCAAGCCCGGCCACCGCGTCATCGGCGTCTCGATCGTGTTGGCGCGCGGCCGCACGGTGATCGTCGCCGACACCGCAGTGCACGACATGCCCAACGCCGAGCAGATCGCCGACATCGCCGAGGAGGCCGCCGGATTTGCCCGCCGCATGGGCTATGAGCCAAGGCTCGCCATGCTCGCCTATTCCACCTTCGGCCACCCGCAGGGCGAGCGTTCCGAGCGCATCCAGGAAGCCGTGCGCATCCTCGACAAGCGCCGCGTCGATTTCGAATATGACGGCGAAATGGCAGCCGACGTGGCGCTCAACGCCCGCGCCATGGCGCAATATCCGTTCATAAGGCTCACCGGCCCGGCCAATGTGCTGATCATGCCGGCGTTCCACTCGGCCTCGATCTCGACCAAGATGCTGCAGGAACTCGGCGGTTCGACCGTCATCGGCCCGCTGCTGGTCGGCCTGAACAAGCCGGTGCAGATCGTCTCGCTGAACGCCAAGGACTCGGACATCGTGAATATGGCAGCGATCGCGGCGTATACGGCGGGGACTTGAGGAGCGGTCGGCGTGGCGGACGAAAGCTGGCGATCAGACTGGGTCTCTCACCCCGGCGCGAACACCCGCGCTGCCTCGACCACCTCCTCCGCCCGGTCCTGGCGCAACAGGTCGATCGGAATGCGGCCGTCGAGCTGTGCCGCTGGGCGGGTCAGCCACAGCCATGCGAGCCTTGGATTGCCGATGAGCTCCAGCACATCGCTTATGCCCGCCACCGGCCTGCCGTCGACGAACTGCGCCAGCGGGAAGACGTGCTTGCGGCCGCCCTTGCGCAGCGCGATGACGTCGCCCCGTCTCTGCCAGCGGTGCAGGGTCGAGCGGGCGATGCGCAGGTTTTCCTCGAGGTAGGTCGAGCCGGCGACGCGGCCGGCCCAGTCCTCGATCAGCATCGATTCTAGGTCGTCGGACTGGGGAAGCGCGGGAAGCGTTTCGGCCTCTGCCGACAGCGTCGTCGTCCCCACCGCGCCGGCTTCGCTGCGGCGCGCGGCTTCCGCCGCGAGCGCGCGCACGAATTTCGAGGCAAGGCCGGGAAGGTCGGCATGGATGGCGTCGATGGCGCGCTGGTGCTTGGGCGACAGCAAGGTGACCGCGGACGCTATGCTGCCGGCGATCTTGCCGACCGAGATCATTGTCGGGCCGTTGATGGCCTCGTCATAGTGGGCAAGAGCACGCTCGACTTTTTCCGCCACCATGTCGGCGAAATCGTCCTGCGTGATGCCGGTCGTCTTAATCTGAAATCTGGTCATGCATCTGTCTTCTGGGCCGCGCGCTCTCCTCCCTCAGCCGCAGTCGGTTGTTGAACGGCTACGGCGGAAAATGGAAAGCGCGACGGCAACCGATGCGGCGACCCGACAGGTTGCTGTCCTGCATTGCTCCACACCCTGACTAGCCCGCCGAAATGTCAGTCACGGCACGCTTGCATTTGCGTTTAGGAGCGGTCTGTGACAACTGCGCGACGGTGAGCGAGACGGCGAAGCTGCCGATCTCCCCACTCGTGGGGAGAACGGCAGCTTCACCCTACAACAACCCCGCTTGCTCTGCCTCCTTGCGCAGGTTCTGCCGTGGCCTTGGGCCGATCTGCTGGATCACCAATCCGGCCGCCAGTGAGCCAAGATC
>NZ_JAPYKS010000048.1:0-24791 GCF_037179605.1 Mesorhizobium salmacidum (SeqCode) | reverse complement strand
TCGCCGCCGTGTTCATGGGCACCGACGTCGATCAGCCGCGCAATCTGGCGAAATCGGTGACGGTGGAATAGGGGCTTTTTTGGCCTATGCGCATTGGCTGCTCAAGGTGCCCGGAAAGCTGCGCGTCCGCCTTTGCCGCCTCGGAGCGTAGCATCGATCATCGAGCCCTCGAGGCATACGGTCCGTAACTCCGCCTGAACCTCAGCTAAGCTGGTTTGCCGACCGAGTATTTGGGCGCGCCCGTCGTACCATACCCGGTTCGGTTCACAATCGATCCGATCCATCAAATGCCTGGGCTGAACGCCCTGTTTCAGATTTCGCGCTGCTGCGGCCGGAAACGCCATGTTCCTGAAGTGCAATGATCCGCGCCAGCAGCTCGCGTTGAGCGACGGTGCCCCGTGGCTCCTTGGGAGTTTCCTCCACCGCGGACGGACCGGCGTCGATAGGGGCCACCGTCGGCTTTGCGATGCCGCTGCTAGGTGTTAGCTGTGCGGCATCGCCAGGCGCAATCTCTACGACTGCATTTGGTAATTTCGCAGCCACTGGGGAGGCCGTCATCTCGGCGATGAGCGGTATCGGGGCTGGTTCGGGCAATGCACCCGACTGGTTGTTGAAAATGAGCTTGAGGTGACGGTCACGATAATACTTCACCTTGTCCAGCTGGAGCGGAGGCTGCCCCTTGATCAGCACAATTTGCTTGTCGTCAGCTAGTAAACGCACCTGCTCGGGCCGCAACAGCGGTGCCCCCTGGTCAGCCATATGAATATTAGGATTCAACCACTCCCTCGGGTTAAACGACTTCGACTTTTGGTGAAAAGTATAGTCCCCGATAGCTTTTGAGATGTATTGGGGCGTCTCGTCGTCGGCTGTCGCCATGAACACTTGCACACCGGTGTTGGAGAGGAAATTTTCCTTGCCTGGCTGCTCGTAGGCGCCCGTCAGAGCCGAGAGGCTTTGGATGATGAACATGAAGCGGCCGTTATAACCTGCAATCGTGGTCACCGCCGTCTCAATCGCTTCGAGCCTGCCGAGATGCTTGAATTCATCGAGGAGGAACAGGACCTCGAAAATCTCGTCCTTTTTAGGCAGAGTGCGTTGCAAGATGGATACGGTTTGCTGGAAGAACAGCCGCACGAGAGGCGCGATTACCTCCAAATCATTGGGGCTGACGCACAGATAAATTGTCGTCGGGTCCCGGCGTAAGTTGTCAATGGCGAAATCCGACCTCGATGTGGCATTCTTGATCAACGGGTCTGCCCAAAGGTTCAACCCACCGTCGCCCAAGACGGATGTGTATGAGGTCAGAAGTTTGGTGTCGTTGCCGGCCATATTGTCGAATATGCGCGTCACCTCCGGGATTTTGCTCTGCCCCGCGAGTTGCGCGAATAACTTGTATTTCTCGCCTGGCTGCGAAAACAAATCGTAGACAGCCCCAATGGTCGGTGTGCCACGCTCGATGCAGGCCAGAACACCGGCAACAAAAAGATCTCGTGCGCCCTCAATGAACCCCTCCGCGCCCTTGCCCTTGGGCGCAATCAGATTAACTGCCAATCGCCGGGTCTCTGAGAAACGGCGCTCCGGCGGCGTAGCAACAATGTCGAGCACTGGATTGTAGCAATGGGTGCGTCCTTCCCTGTCGAGCGGCGAGAATTTGAAGATCCGGTCGCCGCGCTTCAACCTCGCCCTCGACGTCAGTTCGAAGAGTTCGCCCTTGACGTCGAGGGCAAGTACGGAGCCATCGAAAGTTAGAAGCGTTGGAATGACAACGCCAACGCCCTTGCCAGCGCGGGTGGGCGCAACGACCAGACTGTGTGGCTGCTCGCCATTGGTGAGATATTGTCCAAAACCGCGCGGGCCGGACGTTTTGCCGAATATCGGACCAGTGATGCGGCGGTAGGGCTTGAGGAAGCTTTTTTGGCGCATTTCGCGAAACTGCCCCCAGCGTGCGGTTCCAAAGTGTTTGGGGCGAAGCATGAGGACAGTGAGAGTGGCTGCGATGGTCACCGATGTCATGCCGACAATGATCAAGCCGGTGTAGAAGGTCGCACTGGCATAGCCGAGATAGAAGGGGGTTTCATACCAGAACGCCAGCAGGTCGAACTCGCGGAGTCCCCGGACGCTGAGGCCGGCCCTTAGGCTAACATACACACTGGCAAAGATCCCCCCGAGCGGCAATGACAGTCCAAGGCCGAACGACAAGGTGGTGAGCTTCAACTTCGTGCCTGCCATCGTCCTGCACTCTCCGGCAATGTTCCGCGTTCGTAGTCCAGGTCTCGTGGACAGTCTCATCCTCAAAAGTGTATCGTTCACACTCGGGAAAGGCTTCAGCCGAGCATAAGCACAGCTGGTTGCTTGGAGCCTGATGTCGGCAGATGCCGCGTGTCGCCTTCAACTCCTGGCCTACAGGAGAGAACACATAATGGTACGCCCCCCGAAATCGCACAAAATAACGGTTACAATGGTAACCCAATTGGCAAGACACATCGCCATGTCTCACCACAAGTGCTGATATGCTTTGAAAAGCCATATTTGCACTGAGCGCTCTCAGCGCGCACGGATCGCAGCATGAAACTGATCACTTGCTATTCATTCAAAGGTGGCGCGGGTAAAACGACGGCTATAATGGGTCTGTGCTCCTCGCTTTCCTTGAAACAGAAGAAGGTTGCGTTGTTCGAATCTGACCCCAACCGCCCGCTGACTCGGTGGAAAGCAAATGCCATTCGTAACCAGGCTTGGGACCAGCGATGCGAGGTATTCGTGGCCGACGAGCTGCCCCTCATGATAGATGCATATGGACACGCGGATCTTGGCGGCTTCGACTATGGTTTGGCCGATGCCCATGGCGATCCCAGCGAGTTGAACAACTCCATAATCGGCAGTTCCGATTGCCTGCTGATACCAGCTATGCTGACACCCCTTGATATCGATGAGGCGCTTGCGACTTGCCGCTACATTGTTGAGCTCTTGATAGGAGAGGGACTGCAAACACATACTGCCATTCTTCCCCAGCGAGTGCCCGTGGGCAGACTGACACTCTCTCAACGTGCCGCGTACGAGATGTTGCGCGCCCTGCCGCTGTGCGACACGCCAATGCGTGAGCGTGACGCCTTCGCGGTGATGAAAGAGCGAGGCATGTTGCACATGACGGTCGCTAACATGGCCAACGATCCGGCAACGCGACCGATGTTCCACAACAGCCGGAGAGCATTGGATGAGCTTGCTACGATCGGTACTTTCATCGAGAAGGCCTTGCAGGGCTGATGTCGAAATGCGCAAGCCGAGAGATTCGATGATGGGGCCGCACCAATTTGCTGCGATTCCTAACAGAGTCGCCCACGAGCCTTAACCAAGACGAGGCGATCTTCTGTGCGTGTGGCATCAGCGCAGGTCTGGATTCAACGCCTGTTGCCATGGTGACAACGTCGGCTGCCGCCGCCCTGAATAGCGCAACCAAGGAACCAATCGCCCATCTATTGCGCCGCGTATCCAAGCGCAGTGCCGATCCGCGGCGGTTGTCCATCACCAGGCGAAGGTGCTTCGTGCGACGGCCTATCTGATCAAGATCGACACCTGGTCTCCTTTCGTCCTTCACCCGTCGCGACGTCTTGAGTATGAATATGCTGCTGCCCACCAGCAGGTCAAAGCCATGCAGCCGTGCAAAGAGAGCGTCGTTCGGGAAGTCATAAAGGGTCAGAAGTTCGGCGAGAAGTCAGACAGCATACCGTTGCGAACTCGACAAACCGGACAGGCGCGGAATTCATGTGCCAATCAACTGCCTTACGCCTGTCGCGTTTTCGACCCGGATGGTGCCGCTGATCAAGCGGCGATCACCGACGCCCGGCTTGGCCTGAGTCAAGCATCAAATCGGCTCATCCCCGAGCAAGAAAATCCATGACTGGTCCTCGAGAAACCCTAAATCAGAATGTCTTCCGTCAAAAAGGAACCTGCTACGGGCGGTGAAAGTGCTCGCCTGGTTCCGCAATCCACTGCAAGCGCTCCGTGTTGCATTCAATGATACCGTTGCTGCGTCTGATTGCGCCAGCTTCCTCCAAGGCTGATATAGCACGATTCACTTTCGGCCGGCTTGCGCCCAAAATCCCTGCTATATCCGACTGAGTGAGAGACAGTTTGAGATCCGCCCTTACCGGCAATTCGGTGCCGTGGATTTGCCTCAGAGTAAAGAGAAGGAAACGGGCCGCCCGGGAATTCAGGTGATAGAGAGCGATGGTTTCTAACTGCTCGGTGATACCCCGCAGTCGCGAGCAGAGATAACGGATCGTGGCTCCGGCTGCCTCCGGGGAAAGTTTGATAAGGTCCATAAATGGCCTCTTGGCGATGACGAAACCTTCGGAGGCGACCTGCGCCGTGGCGTCGGCTGATCGAGGCTGATCGTCCAGCATGGCCATCTCGCCGAACAGTTCCCCGGCTTCGAGTTGTCGCAGGACTAGCTCACGCCCTTGTGGGGTGATCAGGGATACCTTAATCCGGCCAGAGATCACCCCGACCATGTAATTACCTTCATCGCCTCGCTGGAAAATCACCGTGTCTGGGAGCCATCTGCGAAAGCTTGAGATACCCGCTAGCGCTGTGATGGTCTCGTCATCAAAATCCTGAAAAATCGGAAAGGAACGCCAGAAGGCAGGGCTTCTATCGAACTCGGCCATATAGTTTCCTCTTGGAGATGATCAGTCCCATTACGGGGACGCTGTTTAGGGGAGCACGTTGGTTGAGCGCCGCTGGCGTTCGGCGCCTGCGGCAGAAGCGACTGGTGCGTTGTCCGGCATCGTCGATATCGCGAGGCGTCGGCGGGGAAAGCAGACGAGGGGGATTGCTCTTAGTGTGGTGACTTGTGACCGGTGCCGCGTTGGCTTGCGGCAAATGGAAGTGGTTAACACGGCAACATGGAACTGCTGGCAGTCGCGGGTGCCCTTCCGTGGCTTCGGTCGCATTCGCCAACCCGGGTGGGTCGAGGCACGGCGCTGTTGGTATTCCCATTTCCAAACTTATGAAAAATCGATTGTTTCGATATATCATATTCATGCGATGGATAGGTGATCGCTCCGCGCGGCCATGCTCCTCCTCACCTGCAGCTCTGCTCTAGGAAAGTCGCCAGCTTTGTGCTGTCTTCAGGCATCCGACAGCTCCGCCGGGATGCTGAACACGTAACCGATGCCACGTTTCGTTTTAATCAGCTGTGGCGCGCGCGCGTCTCTTTCGAGCTTCCGACGCAAACGCAAGATCTGAACATCGATGCTGCGGTCCGAAATCTCGCCGTGGATGCGAGTCGCCCGCTGCAGGTACTCTCGCGATAACGGTCGTTGGGCCGCCTCGAGGAAAGCAAACAGGAGTGCATACTCGCCCTGGGTTAGTGGTACCAGTGCGCCAGACGGATCACGCAACTGTCGCGTTTTCAAGCGTAGCTCCCATCCGCCGAAAAGCCATCTTCCTGATGGTGACCTTCTCTGAACTTCCACAGGGTCGGCAGAACGCGACCTGACCAGAGAATCAAGGCGCACCAAAAGCTCACGCAATTTGCTCAGACATTCGTCGGCGTCGGATTCATGCCGGTTCGCTTTGTCGTTCTCACCCCGGCGGTTCTCAATGACAATAATGGAGAGGTCCCCGAGGTTGCGGAGATCACGCAAGAGTCCAAGGTCATCGTGGCCAAGATCCAAACTGGCAATGACAACCTCGGACTTCCATCCTTGGGAGATCTTTAACGCTTTCGCCTGCGCGCCCGACGCTTTGGCTGGCGAATTGCCGCGCGGCACGTGTTCTTCGATGTTCAAAATAGGGGCGAGAACATTGTCGACTACAAGGACGCTCCCGATTTTACGGGCCTCGCTCATACATCGCCTCCATCCGCAACCCACCTTGTCGGTTTTCAACAAACTCCGCTGCTTAGCTGGAACCTGGCGTGCAGCAGCGCCCCGGATTGCACGGCCGGGGGATTGCTGCTGTATCCGATGGAACTTCCACGACAGCGTAGAGCGAGCGCCGACTGGGCTTGGACCGGACGACACGGAGGGCGCCCCCATGAAAACTCGCCCAAACAGTTCCCTTCTCGCGTCTCTGACGAAAATGGAAACCGCAATCTGCTAGTTCTCGCGTCCGTGAAGATCTGATCAGCCCGCGCAGTACGCCAGACGCGCCCTGGCCGGCCTCAATGACACGACCACCGGCGCGCTCGCGACGATCCTGCCGGTCACGTGCGCCATTGCCAATAATTGCCGCTCAACGTCGCCAATCCCGCAGGCGAATCAGGGACAGCATGATCACTTCGGCAAACAGGCGCTCCAGGTTCTAGAGTGCTCCTGCCTGTAGAAGTGGGCGCCATGATCCTCCAGTCCCTGCTTCACATTGCCTTCCATGATCCGGCGCGGCAGCAGGGCGATATGCTGAAAGACATACGAAGACCCTTGAGCGAGTCGGCGGGCAGCGCCAACCTCTGCAGCACAGTGCCGCCTGGCGAATGCTCCAATCCCGCCTAGGAGGCAGGAGGGTGGACTTGCGGCAGCCCGATGGGCCGATGACGCACACCATCTCGCCCTGTCGGATCGTAAGCGAGACGTCGCTCAGAACCTCGACGGGACCATAGCGATGGTGAACATTCGCTACCAGCAGTTCCAAATTCTCTCACGCCGGCCTGAGACGGGACCTGCGTTCATTGTGCACGGCAGCGTTAGATCAGATCGTCTCGACGTAGGACGTATCGAACAGCATCTCTGGCGTGATCGTCTTGCTCACCATCTTCTTCGCCTTGAGCCATTCAAGCTGATCCGTCACCGAATCGAGTGCAAGAGCACAGCCCTGCTTGATTCGCATGGCGCTGCTGAGGAAAGTTTCCTTCGCCGCGTGCAACGGACGCTCGCTATCCACGTATTTGTGGACGATGTTGAGGACATCATCCACCTCCTCCGCTGTGGCGGTCTTGTCGACGACGGCGGCGTTGTAGTCGTCGACTGCCGTCGAATGGGCACGGATAAACGCTGCGGTCTGCTCCCGCTCGTTGGCGGCATTCTTGGTTGAGGTGAACACCGTCGTCACCTGGTAGTTGGGCGCATAGTCGGACACCAGACCAATCTGCATGGCATTGCCCCCGGCGAGCAACTTGTCGGCGATGCTGCCCTGGATGGCCCAGGCGTCGATCTCCCCGCTCTCCAGCGCACTGATGATTGCGCCGACTTTCTGGAGCCGGCGCAACGAGATTTCCGACATCGGAATGCCGTTCGCCTCTGCGATCTTGTGGCACATGTAGTGAAAGGAAGACCCGACTTTGGTAACGCCAAAGGTCGTGCCGCTCAGTGCCCTCGGCGTGACAACGCCAGCCCGGTAGGCTTTTTCTGATGCCAGAATCACAGTGCCGACGAGACCCTTCTCCTCAGACAGTGCGCCGCCGATCACCTTGATTGCGTCCGTCTGGGCGAGGCTCACGAGCCCGACGCTCATGGCCGTGACGGCATAATCGACCTCGCCCGAGGCAACCGCCATGGCCATCGGCTGAGCGGCTTCGAAGAACTCGAGCTCGAGGTCCAGCCCTTCGCCCTTGTAGTAGCCTCGCTCGCAGGCGATATAGCTGGGCGCATGACTGGCGAGCCGCATTACGCCAAGCTTCACCTTCTTTGCGGCAAAGGCCGGCCGGCCAAGGAGCGTCAGAGCCCCCGCTGTCCCGAGACCGACAATCGCCTGGCGGCGGTTTATCGCAAGCTTTATCATAGTCCACTTCCTTTCAAGGGCGCTCTTTGCTGGCCGGCTGCTGCACTGGCGTATCGAGCCGCTGCTCATCGTCAGGACGGACAACACGCCCGCCCGATATGCCACCGGGTTGTCACGCCCGCCGCTGTGCTGGCTCGCTCAAACGGCCGCCTGCTTCTTCTGGTGCTGTGCCGTTTGCGGTGTGATGTTCCGGCCGGACCGTTGGTTGCAAACGTTGTACCTCTCCGTTGGACGCGGCCTCGCAGAACGCTGCAGCTAGCGGCGAATTTCTCGATTGCTCGCGTTACAAGGCCAACCTTACGAACTGCTGACGAGAGTTGAGCAGTGACGGTGATTGTCCATGTACGCAGACCGCAAAGACTGCGCCCGTGCCCCCGGCCGAAGGCGACCTTTCGCGCAGCTTTAGTGCCCAGACGTGCAGCTTGCTTTCGGTTGGCGGGCAGGATCACGGGTCTTTGGCAGAATTGTTTTGACGTTAGCGAGCGGCTGGGAATTTCCTATTCATTCCCGGTTCGGCCAGCATGAGACAACCGCCCACCCATCGGACCCGATCGTCGGTCGCTCACCTATGTATGTCCGATTGGACCTGGAGCCCGATGCGTGGGGGAGAGATGGTCTTGGCCATCTCTCCCCCGCGAATGCCGCCTGCGCAAAGCAGGGCCGCCCACTCGCAAGGCGGCGCTGCTTCTCATCGCCAGGCTGAGACGATTCGCCCCGCTCGACGCGCAGCCCAGCTCCGCTCGCCGGCATTTGCCCCCCTCTCTGCCGCGCGCTCACGCGCCCCCGGAAGGCATGCCGAGGGGCATGCCTTCGGCATCCAACGCGAAAGGACCAGAACCATGACAACCAATGAAACGAGCGCGAAGACGGTCAGCGAGGGCGGCACAGAGGTTTTCATTCCGCTGAACAAGCTGAAAAAGTCACCTCGCAATGCGCGCAAGACCCCGCATAGCGAGGCGATCATCGAAGCCTATGCTGCCAGCATTGCCGCCAAGGGTATTCTGCAAAACCTGGTGGTAGAGCCGGAGCTTGACGCAGAAGGTTCAGAAACCGGCTTCTATCTCGTGACAATCGGCGAAGGGCGCAGGTTGGCGCAAATGCTTCGCGTCAAGCGCAAGCAGATCAAGAAAACTGAACCGGTCCGCTGCATTGTCGATACCAAAAACGATCCGCACGAAATCAGCCTGGACGAGAACGTCACGCGCGAAGGGATGCACCCGGCTGATCAGTTCGAAGCCTTCCGGCGGATGAGCGAGGAGCACGGATGGGGCGCTGAGGAAATCGCCGCACGCTTCGGCGTGACGCCTCAGGTGGTACGGCAGCGCCTGCGGCTTGGTGCCGTCAGCCCCAGGCTGATACAGGTCTACCGCGATGGCGATCTGAGCCTCGAGCAGCTGATGGCCTTCGCCATCACCGAGGACCATGCAAGGCAGGAGCAGGTTTTTGACAACCTCACCTTCAACCGCGACCCTTATCTCATTCGACGTGAACTGACGCGGACCCATGTTGCGGCTGCCGACCGCCGCGCGATCTTCATCGGTCCGGACGCCTATATTGGGGCCGGCGGCATGATCGTCCGCGACCTGTTCACCGAAGATCGCGGCGGCTTCTATGATGATGCGGCGCTGCTCGATCAATTGGTGATCGCAAAGCTGCAGAGCGTCGCAGACACCATCAAGGAGGCCGAAGGCTGGAAATGGGCCGACGTCCATGTCGACTACCCGCATGCGCATGGCCTGCGCCGTGTCTATCCGCAGCCCGTGGCTTTGTCGGAGCAAGACGAAGTTGCCTATGCAGGAGCGTTGGACGCGTTCAACCGGCTGACGGAAGAATGGCGCAGCGCCGAGGAATTGCCCGACGATGTCGATCAGCTATTTGGGAAACTTGAAGCCGAGATCGAGCGCATCGATGCACTGCGTCATGCCTACGACCCGGATGTGATTGCGCGCAGCGGCGTGTTCGTCGTGCTTTCCCATGATGGGACGGCTCGTATCGAACGCGGCTTCGTTCGCGCCGAAGACGAGCAGCCAGCGACGGAAGTGGCAGAGGCCTGCAATGGCTACACCGTCAATGCTGATGGCGAGATCATCGAGGACGGTATCAGTCCGGAGCTTGGTCGCGACAACGACGACGACGCGGAGGACGCCGGCAAGCCGCTGTCTGATCTTCTCGTGCGCGACCTGACCGCCCACCGCACACTTGGCCTTCGCCTTGCGCTTGGCGAGCAATCCGACGTTGCATTGATCGCAGTGACGCATACGCTTGCCGCGCAGGTCTTCTATCCGGCAGCGGAAGCCCATTGCCTGGAAATCCGGCCAACCAGCACCTGCCTTGCCGACCACGCCGTTGGCATCGAGGACACTGCAGCGGGGAAGGCGCTGGCTGATCGCCACGCCGGATGGGCAGCGGACATGCCGCGTGAGGTGTCTGATCTTTGGGGCTTCATCGCTTCGCTTGATCAGGCCAGCGTCATGGCGCTGTTTGCGCATTGCGCCTCACTCACAGTCAATGCGGTGAAGCAACCTTGGGAGCGCAGGCTGCGCGCCCACGAAACCGCGGACAAGCTGGCCACGGCGGTCGCGCTTGATATGACGGCTCACTGGACACCGACGGTAAGCACCTACCTAGGGCGCATCACCAAGGCGCACATCCTCGCGGCAGTGTGTGAGGCTGTCGGCGGTGAGGCGGCGGATAGGCTTGTCACTCTAAAGAAGCAGTCGATGGCCGAAGCCGCCGAGCAGTTGCTCGTCGGAACCGGCTGGCTGCCGGCACTCTTGTGCGGGAGGGAACCAACTGCGAGGAGCACCAGCAGCGAAAGAGTGATAGAGGCAAGCGAGCGGCCAGCGAACGGCCTTACCCCTCCAGATGAGACAGACTTGACGCCAGCCGATGGCGACAGCGCGACCGCACAGGACGAACCCCTCCACATCGCGGCCGAGTGATATGGAGCGACCGGAGCCGCGGAAGCGGCTCCGGTCCGTCTGTTTGATCGGACGCGAATTTCCGGCCGCGCACAAGCGCGGCCGGGGACCCCGACAGCACGACCAACGTCCGTAGCAAACAAACCACGCCGAACGAATCCGCCACGCAAGGGCGGCGGCGGAGGCGTCGCAAAAGCCTGCTAGGCGCACATAGGCTCACCGCTGTTCGATCGCTGGGCAAGCTGCGGAATCGGGGAAATGCATTGTGCGCGGCTCTGGCCCAACAGGCTGGCATAGATCGGCACGGAAGACTCGGGGTCACGGCTTGCGTGCGCGTTAGTCGCTGCCCTGGCGCGGATATCAATTTGCGCCTCGCGTCGAATACGGCGGACAGGGGAAGGGCGGCGAGAGCCGGGATCTTCCATTGCCGTCATTTCACACGGGGAAGTGCTCCCTGCCTTGCCGGGAGTATGCTTCCGCGCTGATCCAAGAGCCATTATCGATGTTGAACCCGACCAATTCCGTGCGACGGGTCCTGTTCTGCTGGCAGGCCGCGCCCACGGCGTCCTCGAATGGATTGGGTCTGACCGAAGACCGGCTTCGCCTCGATCGTCTTCCCGCAACGGCGGCGCTGCGTTTTCTTCCCCTGTCCGCTGCGCGGCCATTCCTCGCGGTCCAAGAAAGCCTCGCCCCCCGTCTTCCACTTCGTTTCAGTCCCTTTGGGATGCGGAGCCGATCGTCCCCGGTCTCACGACCACCATCGAGGCCGCGATGGGCGCGGCCCGATCAACAGAAGGAACCACCGCAATGGCTACAATCGGCATCTTCACCAGCACCGGAAAGGGCTTCAAGGGCTCCGTCAAGACCCTCAACCTCAACGTCAAGACCGTCGATTTCGTCCCCGCCGAAGGCGACAACGAGAAGGGTCCCGACTTCCGCATCTTCGCCGGCGCCACCGAATTCGGGGCGGCATGGAAGAAGACATCCCGCGAGGGTCGTGATTATCACTCGGTCAAACTCGACGATCCGAGCTTCCCCGCTCCCATCTACGCCAGTCTGGTCGAGACCGAAACGCAGGGCGAGTACTCGCTCATCTGGTCCCGCCGCACCGCCGAGTGAAATCGGCTCAAATTAAAGAAGCCCCGGCGCGCCGCGCCGGGGCTTCACCATGCTCAGTCCGCCACCGCGCGCACAATAGGCAATTCGCTCCAGCAGGCTAGGCCTTGGCGGCAACTTTGCGCGTTTTCTTGACCGGCGACTTTGCAGCGGCCGCGGGCATAGTCGCTGCAGCGGCTCGCGGCGTCCGTTTCGGTTTCTGCACCTCGGCTGCTTCTGGTGCCGCAGGCTTGCGGCCAAGCCCGGCTGCCTTCGCCAAGGCCGACCGGGCTGCGGTGTAGTTCGGCGCCACCATCGGATAGTCGGCGGGCAGGTTCCACTTCTGCCGGTATTCCTCGGGGCTCAGATTATAGCGCGTGCTGAGGTGTCGCTTCAGCGATTTGAACTTCTTTCCGTCTTCCAGACAGATGATGTAGTCGGGCGCCACCGACTTCCTGATCGAAACGGCGGGTTCCTGTTTCATCACAGGCTGAGGCGCAGGTGTGCCGACATTTTGCAAAGCAAAATGGATATCGCCGATCAGCTTCGGCAATTCCGCGACGGGCACTGGATTGTTGGAAACATAAGCGGAGACGATATCGGCAGCAATCGACACGAGATCGGTTTTGCCCTGCTGCTCATCGGATACGGTCATTGGCTTCCCTTCTTTGTCGTCAGTTACGTCAGCATGCTATTTGTGCAGTTTGTACAACAGATCAAGCGAATAATGATCGTTCGTTCCATAATTCGCAAGCGGGCGAAAATCCAAGCTAGGACGCGCGTCAATTTTATTTGATCGCGGTGGAACAATCTGCCAACTCACCTTAGGGAAGCGAGGAGACTTTCCCCTCGCTTCCCCGCCATTGCCGCCTGTGCAGAGCAGGGCCGCCGGCTCGCAAAGCGGCCGACCGAACGCAACCCCCACGATCAAATCCATTCGCTTCGCTCGACCGTGCAGCCCGGCTCCGCGCGCCGGCAGTGGCCCCCATCACTCCCGCGCGCTCGCGCGCCCCCGGAAGGCATGCCGAGGGACATGCCTTCGGCATTAACGGAAAAAGGAGTGACCCAATGAACATGACCACGACCATCGACAGCGCCGAGAACAGCCATCGGCAGCAACCTGTTTCCGGCGCCTTTCGCGTCGACATTTCACGCGGCGAGCGCATCGGGCGCGTTTCCTCGGAATGGTTCTCGCGCCCCGGCGATGAGCGGTATCTTTCACTGACCGAGCTTTACGATGCGGTGCGGGCGCGTGCGGATCGGGCCTCGGCCCGCACTGTCGAGAGCCGGTCGGTTCGCGTCGAGGCAAGTCGGGACGATGCCGAGCGGCTTTCGCTGATCGTTCCTGGACAGGAGCAGATGATCGCGCCGACGCATTGGAGTTTTGGCCAGCTGTGCAGCCTTGTCGGTGCGCCCGCTACCTACATGCGCCAGCTTCCCGCGCCATTGGCAGGGATCAACCTGCAGCACGGCTTGCTCAATCACCGGGCCGAGCTTGTCAAAACCTTGGAGGCGGAGGACGGACGCATCGAGCTTCGTGCCGTCACCGGCCCTGACTATGGCCGCATCTGGGATCATGAACTTGTTGCCGCCGTCATGAAGATCGCCGGCAACGGAACCGGTGACACCATGTGGAAGGTGCCGGGCATGCTCGATTGGGCAACCATGACGCATAACCCCTTCGTGGACATCACCAAGGACACCACCACGCTTTACGCCAGCGACCGTGACGTGTTCCTGTTTCTGGTCGACGACACCCACCCCATCGAAGCGGGACGCCTGCCGAACGGAGAGCCGGATTTGTATTTCCGGGGATTTTATTGCTGGAACAGCGAGGTCGGATCGAAGACCCTCGGCATCGCCTCATTCTATCTCCGCGCAGTCTGCATGAACCGCAACCTTTGGGGCGTGGAAGGTTTTGAAGAAATCAGCATCCGGCATTCGAAATTTGCCGCCCAGCGCTTTGCCCATGAGGCCGCGCCTGCCTTGACCCGTTTTGCCAACTCATCGCCGGCACCGTTCATCGCCGGCATCAAGGCCGCGCGCGAGAAGATCGTCGCCCGCAGTGATGACGACCGCGAAACCTTCCTGCGCAAGCGCGGTTTCTCCAAAGCCGAAACCGGCAAGATCATCGAGGCTGTCTTGCAGGAGGAGGGCAGACCACCGGAAAGCATTTTTGATTTCGTGCAGGGCATGACCGCGCATGCGCGCACAAAGTCTCATCAGGACAGCCGACTTGAGCTTGAAGGGAAGGCCAAGGCCTTGCTCGAAAAGGCAGCCTAGCCGTTCCGACAGTGCGCGGCCGGATATCCGGCCGCGCCGGCAATCATCAATTGCGCGGGATCAGGGAGGCAATCGACTGTCGCGGCCGGATCCCGACAAGCGGCCGCCGCTCGCCGGGCTCTGCCCGGCTCGCGATGCGACTGCAGTCAGGTTGCGACGCGTGGCTGGTCATCGAGCACGATAGGTCGGGTTTAGCGATGCTTTGGCTGGGCGTTCTTAACGGCTGCGACCTCACTCAACACCTCGTGCGGATCGAAGCCTATCGTCTCAGCCAGATCGAGAAATTCGACAACGTCGATTCGCCGCCCACCGGACTCGATGGCCGCGACCACCGATTGATATCTGTCCAGCGCATTCGCCAGATCATGCTGGCTGAGGCCGGCTTTCCTACGCTTTTCAACGATCAGTTGCACCAGACGCACATGTCTTGGCGATCGAAGCGTCTTTTGCATTTTGCCGGTCCTTGACGAAGCCGGCAGATGAATTAAATGGAAAATCGGATAACCAGAAAATCTGATAATCTGGTCGCGTTCAGTCATAAACACATCGAGGTGTTGGCCGTGTCACATCCAGGCGCCAGGATTTGGCAGCACATCGAAGAGTGTGTCGGCGTACGAGATCGCCATGCTTAAACCTCTTCTCGATCCTGATGTCGCCGACGTCGCGCCAGACGCCTCAATCCTGACCGGCTACGACGAGGAGCGCCTCCTCACCTACATTCGCCTGCTGGATGCCGCAGCCGAAAACGCTGACTGGCGCGAAGTGGCCAGGGTCGTTCTGCATATCGATCCCGCGAAGGAGCCGGAACGGGCATTTCGAGCATGGGACACACATCTTGCTCGCGCCCGATGGATGACCACCAATGGCTATCGCTACCTCCTGGCCGGCGGTGCACCACACTAGGCGCTTGAACCGGCGCTGTGCTCATTCAGCACAGCGGTTTGCCGACTCTCTGCCTACCCAAACCAACTGTTGCCTCAGAAGCTGATGGCGAAGCTCGCGGCAGATCGCGGGCCGCATGAGGACTGTTGCCATGTCGCGAAGCGATTGGACCGATCTGGCGGCATACGAGCACATGCGCGGCTACGAAGCCGATCAGTTTGCCGCCGAGTATCTGATCCGCAACGCCGATTTTGCCGCCGAATCTCAGCGGCTGGCATCAAGCCGACTGACAACAGGAGAACTCGTCGGCTCGCCGGAATTCGCCGCACGCTGGGGCGCGCGATTTCACAATCTCTGCTGACGAGCGTCTCTCACCCGAACACATCGTCTGGACGGAACAGGCCTCGCCTCGGGTTCTTCAAGCGACGAAGTTGGCAACTGCGGCGGAGTCCTCGCAGCCTATCCTTCGAAAACTCAGCACAGCTCAAAGCTGGACCGAAGCCGAGCGGGTTCATGTTCTGTGGCCGCCGGCTCCGGAGACACATCACATCATCTCCAGTGAACCAGGAGACCTGCTCGACATCAACGCTGTTGTTCTGCCGCTTGACGAGAATCTCGAAACCAGGCTGGACGCCGCGCGCCGGCTCTGGCGGGCGCTGAATGGCCGTCCGCTCGGCACCCGGTATGGCTCATTGCCTCAACAGACCAGGCTGAAGCACATTCTCACTCTTCGCACCTTCGACGGAAGGCACCAGCGGGCGCCCTACCGCCGGCTCGCCGAGGAACTGCTGTCCCGCGAGCCCATCGCTGCGCGCGATTGGCGCGACCATCACCTGCGCCACAAGGTGCGGGCGATCCTGCGACGGGCCGACCGCCTGGTGGCCGGCGGCTATCGGGACCTTCTCGTCTATCCGCAAAGCCGCCACCGCAGCTCCGCGTCATGAGATCAGCATCTGGGTGAGCATTGCCTTCGCCAAGAAAGCGACGAAGCAATCGAGCGCTTTTCGATGAAGAGGATTGCGTGGTGCCCAAGCCAAAAAATCCTCAACCGATATCCATTCCCCGGGCTTTGAAGAAGGGTCCCAGTGGATGAACTCAATATACAATTGGAGCTCATGCGGATCAAAAACCATCTGCCACCTTCCGGCATCATCTTCGGCGAGACGGCAGCTGATACGTGGCATGGACTTTGCTCCTTTGCGGGCAACAATCCAAAGAACGGAGCTGAGGTCGATCATCAGATCTTGGTATCGACCACGGGTAAACCATAGCCCAGTGCATCGCCGCCTCGCTGCCTAGGAAGCATGCCGCCGTGGCACCATTGTCGGCGCTGATCGAGGCGCCTGGGGTAGCAAAAACACGCCTGCCGATCTTTGCCCTCCCTGCCTTTTCCTGAATTCGGACATCGTCCGTTTCGCGCGTCCCGGCAGGCCAGGACGACAGCAGAACCGAATGGAGATCGAGCGATGTCGAAGGGTCCCGCGGACGCGCCCCAAAAATACCTTCGGACCAAGGAGGCGGCACCTGTCGTTGGCCTCTGCCCCCGGACACTGGAAAAACACCGGACCTACGGAACCGGTCCCAAATATCGGAAGGTGGGTGGACGCGTGCTCTACGACATCGATGACCTGCATGCCTGGACCGAGCTTGGCGCCCGCACCTCCACCAGCGATACAAACGCCACCTACGTGCCGCCCGCCAAGCCGCATGCGGCCCGCGCGCCGGCTTATGCCGGCAAATCGCGCTGAAACGCCAGTCGAGGATTGGAAATGCGCGCACCTCCATCAGATGAGGAGTCAATCGCGCGGTTTCATGCGCGCGCCGGCAAGATGGCGTTGCGCGATGCGCAGGACCTCATGGCCTGGCCGTTCTTCTCGCTCGCCAAATCAGGCCGCATTGCGCCGATCGACTTTCGCATGGGCGAGATCGCCATCCGCGTCGAGGCGACTGTCGAGTATGGCATGGCGACCATCTGGGATGCCGATATCCTGATCTGGGCCACCTCTCAGATCGTCGATGCCCGAGACAATGGGCTGCGGACCTCGCGCACGATGGCGGCAACACCGCACGAGATTCTGACCTTCATCGGTCGCGGCACATCTGCTCGTGACTATCTGCTGCTCAAGGCGGCACTCGACCGCCTCCAGTCGACGACCATCGCCACTTCGATCCGCCAGCCGACCGAGCGACGCATGCACCGCTTCTCCTGGATCAACGAGTGGAAGGAGCGAACCGATCGTAGCGGTCGACCACTCGGCATCGAACTTGTGCTGCCCGACTGGTTCTATGCCGGCATCATGGCCGACCCTTTCGTGCTCACTATCGACCGCGCCTATTTCGATCTGACCGGTGGCATCGAGCGGTGGCTCTATCGTCTCGTACGAAAGCATGGCGGCCGCCAAGCGCGTGGCTGGTCATTCGACCTGCGCCATCTCCACGCAAAATCTGGCAGCCTGTCTGCCTATAAGCGCTTCGCTTTCGAAGTTCGCAGCATCGTTCGCCGGCAATCCTTGCCGGGGTATCGCCTGGCGCTGGGCCTGACGAAGGCCCGCGAACCCCTTCTCACTTTCAAGCCCTGCCATCCCGATCCTTTCACCTGCTTCGGCAAGGCCACGGCGGAGGATAAGCTGTGAATCAGCTCGTCATTTCAGGAACCCGCAGACACGGGATTTCAGGAACCCATTCCTCGTCACTTCAGGAACCCGAACACTGCCTAAGCCGTGGGAGCGAAAGCCGAATTCGCGCCTCTAACTTATCTAACCCGGAATCCTTCGGATTCTTCCTAACGGGACGACTGGTTCCAGAAGACTGTGGACGACGTTGGCGATGCGCTCTCCCGATCGTCCGAGATCTCAACCTCGAGCAGTGGCAGGCGGTTGCGGCGGCCCACCTCCTGCCGGGGAGGACGGCATGAGCGAGCTAACCTATGTCGAGCTGCTCTGGCTGAAGAAGCGCATCGAGAACTACATCCGCTTCGGCAAATCCGTCGAGAACAGGATCATCGACAAAAGCCGCCGGGTCGTCGCATTCGCGCCTGGCAGCATTTTCGGCTTCGTTCGATGGACGGCCAACGATTTCGGCACCATCGCCTCGCGCATGGACATTCTGCGCGCCGTCGGCCCGGGCAAGCGCTGCTCGACGATCGCCTATGTGCGGCCCGGCGCCGACATCCTGCTGACTGCCATTACCTGGCCGAAGGTCGAGAGGGTGCTGGAGATCATCGATGCCGTCGAGGCACTCGGCATCGACCCGATGGACGCCTCGCCGGAGTATTGGCGTCACGTCCACAGTCGCCTTGTCGCACGCGAAAGCCCCAGGCCTTACACACGGCAGCGGCACGAAGCTTGGCTGCTGCGCCGACGGATCGAGTCATGAGCGCGCGCGGCAAAATCATCGGGGGAATGCTCGGCGGTGCGGCATTGACGGTCGCGCCGGCGTTAAGCGGACATCCTCCGTGGCTGATCTGGAACGCGTCGGCGAGCGCTCCGATCGGACTCTACCGCATCGAACAAGGTGGCACGCCTAAGGTCGGGGACCTCGCCGTCGTCATGCCATCCAAAGCGCTGGCCGGCTTCCTCGCCGAGCGTCGCTATCTGCCGCGCGGCGTACCGCTGTTGAAGCACGTCCTGGCGCTCGGCGGCCAAATGGTTTGCCGCCACGGGGAGGCCATCATCGCGCACGGCAAGATCTATGGGACCGCGCTCGGGCACGACAGTCGCGGCCGGCCGCTGCCTGCCTGGCGCGGCTGCCATGTGCTTGCCGACAGCGAAGTGTTCCTCATGAACTGGGATGTCGCCGACAGTTTTGACAGCCGCTACTTCGGCCCACTGCCAATCACCAGCATCGTCGGTCCCGCGGTCCCCATCTGGACCACCGACCGTGCATCTCCGGCGCCGGATCTCCCCGGCGAACCGGCTCCCGGCGAGCCATGACAGCTCGTTTCTATCACCACGAAAGGACACTCCGCATGGGTCAGATCGGCACCTTCACTCGGAACGATGACGGCTTCTTCGGCAACATCTGCACGCTGACGATTGATGCCAAGCTCGCCATCTTGCCTGTCGAGAAACGGGACGCGGAAAATGCCCCCGAGCACCGCATCTATTGCGACGGCGTCGAGATCGGGGCGGCGTGGTACCGCACCGGTGAGAAGGCAGGCGCCTATCTCTCCGTGCTCATCGACGATCCGTCGTTCACGCAGCCAATCCGCGCCAACCTCTTCCAAGTCGCCACCGAAAAGGACGTCTGGAATCTGCACTGGAGCCGGCCCTCGAAGCGCGAAGAGCGAGCCTGACTTCGATGTTTCGATCACGCAATATCGATCCGGCCCAGGCATACCCTTTGATCGATCGAATGCCGGTCAAACCCTTCGACCCGATCGCCTGTCAGGCGGCTGTCGCGCGCAGCGAAGGTCAAGGGCGGCCGAACGCTTCTCGATCGGCTGACGTGCTGTTTTCACTGTCACGCATGAGAGAAGCATGATCGGCCGGCGAAGCCTTGCCCTTGAGCGATGCGAGCACGATGGCAGGCTTTTGGCACGTCGAGATGATGGTGCGCGCGTCGCCACTCGCCAATGCGTGGCGATGTTGTCAACATGCGCGTTGCTCATGCTTGGTTCTGCGCCCGGCGCAGCGCAAGCGCCGTCGCAACCGGTGCCAAAATCGTGCGCCGGGACAACAATCGCAAAGAATGAAAACTGGTCCGCGTACGTCTGTGAGGCCGCCAAACGCTTTGATCTTCCCGAGCACCTGATACGCGCGGTCATGCATGTCGAGAGCGGCGGCGATGTCCGCGCCATCTCACCCAAATCTGCCGTCGGCCTGATGCAGATCATGCCCGCCACGTGGGCTGAACTGCGCATCAAACATGGTCTGGGAACCGATCCGTTCAATCCACGAGACAACATCCTGGCCGGCGCGGCGTATCTTCGCGAGATGCTCGATCGCTTCGGGACGAAGGGATTGCTTGCCGCCTACAACGCCGGACCACAACGCTATCAGGAGCATCTTTCGAATGGTCGTCCGCTGCCTCGTGAGACGATCGACTACGTCGCGAAACTTAGGGCGTTGATCAAGGGATCTGTTGAAATCCGGCCCCGTTCGCAACGATTGGGAGACCGGTCGAGCGCAGATCGTTCGCAGCTTTTTGATCGCGACTTTGCTCGGAAAAATGACGTTGGATGGCGCGGCAAAAGAGATTCCGGTTCGATCGACCAAACGGTCTTTACGGAGATCCTTTCCGCCAACATGCCGCCGCGGATCGACGCAGCGGTGGACGATCTCACGGCGCTTGAGCCGACGCCGGATGTTGATTCTGACGTTGCTCGTCCTACACCGGACTTAGCCGGGAACAGCCTCTTCATCCCACGATCGCGCAGTACATCGCGATGAGCGCTGGCCTTGGTGTAACTCGCACTCCGGCCTGCTTCTTCGCGGAATTGGCAGCGAAAGTGGTGGCACTCAGGGTGGTCGGGGAGGGATGGCAAGATAAAAGGCCGCGATGTGCGGCTCGGTCGGTCGGTTGTTTTGGTTGGCTTTTCTCGAGCTTTCTGCACATCGCCAGAAGTTCCCGCACATCGCCTGACTTGATTTTCTTCAACGATTTCAATGTCTTTCGCACATCGCAAGTGAAACCTCGTGAGAGGTTATGACGATTTCCGCGTCCGGCCAGGCCGTATCCGCTCACGCCAGAGCCAACGGGCACGGCCGTTCATCGCCCAGGTGCTCGCCGCCGCGCAAAAAGCTGGCGGGAGGATCTCTCGGGACGGCACAATCACCGCGGCGCGCGGCTCACATTTCGGACGAGGCAGGGCGGCGAGTCTTCGCGCCAATCGCTTCGTCACCAGCCGCTCTCGATCCTGCACAGTCAAGGCGCTCGTGGTCCGCCACAAGAAACAGAACGGTCCGCTGGCGCGACACCTGAATTATCTGCGTCGCGAAGGGGTCACCCGCGACGGCGAGAAGGCGCGCATGTTTGGTCCGGAAAATGACGATGCCGACGTCAAGGATTTCGCCGAGCGCTGCGCGAATGACCGACATCATTTTCGCTTCATCATCTCGCCCCAAGACGCGGTCGATATGGCCGATCTCAAGACCTTCACTCGCGATCTGATGGCGCAGGCTGAAAAGGACCTTGGCACCAAGCTAGATTGGCTGGCCGTGGATCATTGGAACACAGACAATCCCCACATTCACATCATCTTGCGCGGCAGAGTTGAGGACGGTCAGGACCTCGTCATCTCTCGCGACTACATCAAAAATGGGATGCGCGGTCGTGCGCAGGACCTGATCACTCAGGAGCTTGGCCCAAGGACCGATCGGGAAATTCGTCATGCATATCATCAACAAATTGAGGCTGAACGCTGGACGGCACTCGACCGCCAGCTTGTTCGTGAAATGGAAAGGCATGGCGTTGTCGACGTCGCGCCCGTCGCGGACCGGAAGCCTGATGAGTATCTTGCGGTGAAGGTCGGCCGATTGCGGAAGTTGGAAAGCCTCGGCCTCGCCGCCCCGATCGGAGCGGGCCAGTGGATAATGGTCGCCGAGGCCGAAGCCACCCTGCGAGGGCTTGGCGAGCGAGGCGACATTATCAAGCGTATGCATCGCAGCCTGGCCGAGCATGGGCTCGATAGATGCGCTGCCGACCAAGTCTTCGTCGGTGAGGCGAGCGCGGTGCCGATCATCGGCAGGCTCTTGGAACGAGGCCTCCATGACGAGTTGCACGCATCTGCTTACGCCATTGTCGACGGAATTGATGGGCGCACTCATTACATCCGCTTTCAAAATATCGATGCGGCCGGAGATTCGGCACCAGGTTCCATCGTCGAGCTTCGGCGCTACGAAGATGGAAAAGGCCGCAGCCGCGTCGCGCTTGCTGTCCGTTCTGATCTCTCGATCGAAGAGCAGGTCCGTGCTGACGGGGCGACTTGGCTCGACCGACAACTGGTCGCGCATGCGACACCCAACTTAGGCGAGGGCGGATTTGCGCGGCAAGTCAAACAGGCGCTGGAGAACCGCAGCCAGCATCTTGTCGAGCAAGGCTTCGCGCGGCGTGAGGCTGACCGCGTCGTACTTGCGCGCAACCTGATTGCAGCGCTTCGCGCGCGCGAGGTTGATGCACTCGGTGAGCAACTGGCCGCCGGGACAGGTCTGTCCTTCACGAAAGCTGCTGAGGGCGAGCAAATTGGGGGTACCTACCGGCGGCGCTTCTCTCTTGCCTCAGGACGTTTCGCGATGATCGATGACGGGCTCGCCTTCAAGCTCGTGCCTTGGTCACCTACACTCGACAAGCACCTCGGCGGTCACCTGACTGGCGTCATGCGGGCCGGCGGTGGTGTGGATTGGGCTCTCGGCAGGAAACGAGGGCTAGCGCTGTGAGGGGGCAGCTAAGCCGCTCGCGAACGCGCCCTGCTGCGTGAGCGTACAGCGGCAGCCATCGACGACGCGTTCTCCGAAGGCGCGGGTCGCCGCCGTGACACAAGGAAACCGAACACCGATGATCTGATGAACCGGCGTGCGCTCAAAAGCGCGCGCACGAACATCGCGCCAAGTCGCTGCACACTTTCGCATCATGGCGCATCGCCCGCCCATCCCGGAGAGCAACGCTATCACGCGACAGCTTCACCAGGCGAGGGGAGCCAGCTCACGCTGTCTTTGGCTCTTCAACAATGGTTCGAGCTTGCTCGGAGAAGAGTTCTGTCCATCCATCGTGAAGAAGGTCTCGCAATCGACACTTAATGTCGGGTTGGTCGCGTTCGCAACACGGTGGTGTTCGGTCAAGCGCTTTCATTTCGAAAAAACGGCTCCTGTGCAGTTGGCACCACGATTGCGTCTAACGCCTCGCAATACCCGGCGGCCGTCTCCGTTTTGTTTATTCCATCGCGATCATGTGAAGAAGGAAAGAAATCCACAAATGTCAGAATATGCATCAGAGAGGTCATGCGCACGCAAACGCGGCGTTGGCGTAGTCCCCAATAGTCTGCGAGTCGAGCAGCTCACAAAGCCAGCCTCGAAATCCGCAGTCGACACCGTGCGCGCCTTGCTCTTGACAGCCGCCCTGATGCTCGTCGACCCCGCGCTTGCCGCCGACGGCGGCAAGGTGGCGGATTTCTGGCTCGACAACGGCATGGAAGTGATCGTCATTCCCGACCATCGCGCGCCGATCGTTACCCATATGGTCTGGTACAAAATCGGCAGCGCCGACGAGCCGCCGGGCAAATCCGGCATCGCCCATTTTTTCGAGCATCTGATGTTCAAGGCCACGACCAATCACGCGACCGGCGATTTAGCCAGGGCCGTCGCTGATACAGGCGGCTCCAACAACGCTTTCACCTCCTACGACTACACTGCTTTCCACGAGACGGTGGCGCCGTCGGATCTCGAGCTGATGATGAGCTTCGAGGCTGATCGCATGCGCAACCTTATCCTCACCGACGACGTCATCAAGACCGAGCGCGATGTGATCCTCGAGGAGCGCCGCTCGCGCATCGACAACAAGCCGCAGGCCGTGCTTGTCGAAGAGGTCGAGGCCACATTGTGGCAGAACCAGCCCTATCGCATTCCAATCATCGGCTGGATGCAGGAGATGGAGCAGCTCAACCGCACCGACGCCGTCGCCTTCTATAACAAATACTACCGGCCCAACAACGCGGTGCTGATCGTGGCCGGCGATGTCGAACCGGAAACGGTGAAGACGCTGGCCGAAAAGACCTATGGCAAGGTGGCCCGCGGGCCGGATCTGCCGCCGCGCGTCCGCCCGGTCGAGCCGGAGCAGAACACCAAGCGTACCGTGACGCTCTCCGACGCCCGCGTCAGCGTGCCGGGTTTCTTGACGCAATGGGTCGTGCCCTCCTATCACACGGCCAAGCCGGGTGAGGCCGAAGCGCTCGATCTGCTGGCCGAGATCCTTGGCGGCGGAAACCGCAGCCGGCTTTACCAGGCGCTCGTCATCAAGCAGGGCATCGCTTCCAGCGTCGGTGCGTACTTCCAGGGCACCATGCTCGACGACACCCATTTCACCGTCGCCGGCGCGCCGCGCGGCGATGCCAAGTTGGCTGATGTGGAGGCCGCAGTCGATGCGGAGGTGGCGCGCATCGCCAGCGACGGCGTAACCCCCGATGAGCTCGAAAAAGCCAAGGACCGCTATGTCAGGTCAATGATTTTTGCCCGCGACAAGCAGGACTCCATGGCCAGAATCTATGGTTCGACACTCGCCACCGGCCGCAATGTCCAGGACGTGCAGGAATGGCCGGATCGCATCCGCAAGGTCACGGCCGACGAGGTCAAGGCCGTTGCCGCGCGCTACCTGGTATTGACCCACTCGACCACCGGCTATCTCTTGCCGCAACCAAAGACGGAGAATTGATGTGTTGACCAGTGAGCATTTCCGAGTTTCCTCTTCTCGCGCAAAGGCAGAGGGGAACGGCTGGTACGCTTTCGCCACACTCTTCCTCTCTATCCTCTTCCTGATCCTGCCGGCGCTTGCCGCCCGTGCTACCGAAATCCAGTCCGTCACCTCGCCGAAGGGCGTCACGGCCTGGCTGGTGGAGGACTATTCCGTGCCGGTCGTCGCCATCCGTTTCGCCTTCGGCGGCGGCTCGACGCAAGATCCGCCGGGCAAGGAAGGCCTGGCCAATCTGATGACCGGCCTGTTCCACGAGGGCGCTGGTCCGCTCGATTCGGAAGCCTTCCAGATCAAGCTCGACGATGCCGGCGCCGAAATGAGCTTCGGCGCGACCCGCGATGGCATCTACGGCTCCCTGCGCATGCTGGCCGAACAGCGCCATGAAGCCTTCGACCTGTTGCGGCTGGCGGTCAATGAGCCCCGCTTCGACCAGGCGCCGATCGACCGCATCCGCGCCCAGGTCCTGTCCGGCATCATCGCCAACGAGAACGA
>NZ_JAPYKS010000047.1:0-26448 GCF_037179605.1 Mesorhizobium salmacidum (SeqCode) | reverse complement strand
TCAAAGCCGACGACCTGGCCGTCTCGGTAGTTGGTGGCAGCCCGATCCATGGTCTCAGCAGCTTTTATCCATCCCCTGGCCGGTGGACCGAACGGATTGGCGATTATCACGTCATCCCGCCGCGAGTAGAGGTTTTTCAGAGGCTCAGGGTCGCCCTTCACAAAAGCAGCCAAGGCCAAATGATCTTGCTCGATAAATTTCGTTAGGTCGGAAGCTAACATCTTACCGTCCTCGTCTGATCTACAACTCTACACCAAAATCCTCTGCTATCGAATACCCTCGATCTGACTCACGAGACATGACGCCAGACCCCCAAGCGTGGTTCCAAGCATACCGGAGGCGAGCCGCTCGCGCGAAAGTCCGTCAGTACTGCCCAGTCTTTCGATCAGCCATCAAGGCGAAAGCCGGCTTGCCGGGCTCCCGTTCGACGCCAAGCAGTTCGTATTCCTCGACCGTGTAGCATTTTGCTTTCAGCCAGTTCGTTGACGGGCCGGAGCGGTACTTGCTGTCCCGCCGTTTCGACACCATCCCCTCCATGCCGGCCTGGTCGATCAGGTGGAAGATGGCGCCGGCCTGTCCCGGCAGCGCTTGGCTGAACTGGATGCGCTGCCCCTCGGGGATTACTCGGCAAGGATTTCGCGCCGGTCTTCCAGCGGCATGTCGCGCAGATCGTGGCCGTTGACGTGCAGGAGATCGAAGGCGACGAAATAGAGGTCATGTTGCCGGCTGGTGATGGCTTTGCGCAGCGCGCCGAAGTCCGAAATCCCAGCCTCGTTCAGCACGATGATCTCGCCGTCTATGATGGCGCTTTCGACATCGAGGCTTGCAGCGACTTTGGCGAGGTCTTCAGCGGGGGCGCATCCAGGCCCATGAAGCCCGGAGGTCTATTGAGCAGCGCTTGGAATGCGCTAGCATATCTCACGAATAAACGGGGACGCACTGTGCTACCTTCAACAGGACTGGAAAGGCTGAATGCATTTTCCGATGGCGTGTTCGCCGTTCTGATCACTGTCCTAGTTTTGGATTTGCGCCCGCCGGAAGTGCCGACCTTCAACGCCCTTCTGGCATCGTGGGAAACCTGGCTTAGCTACGGTGTAAGCTATCTCTTCATAGCCATCGTCTGGGCGAACCACCATCATCTCTTGCGCCACGCGAAAGAGAGCACGGCGTCCTTGATGTGGTACAATTTCGCGCACCTGTTCTCAGTCTCGCTGCTCCCCCTGGCCACGGCATGGATGGCTGTAAGCGAGTTGGCACCGCAGCCGGTCGCCTTCTATGCGGCCGTGTTTTTCCTGGTTAACCTGACATATCTGTTGTTGATCCGCGAACTCATTGATCCGATGCCGGAGAACGAGGTGTCGCCAGAAGTGCGGCGGCTCATGCGCCTGCGTGCCGTGATTACGCTCGGCCTTTTTGGGCTCGCGGCTATCTTGGCATTGAAGTACCCAATCGTCGGACTGGGGATCTGTATTTGTTGCCTGGCAGTCTATCTCAAGCCCCAGGCGCGGGGCTGAACGAATTCCGGCGCGGCGATCGCGACGGACATCACACAAAAAGCCCGCCACCTTTCGGCAGCGGGCCAGTCCAACAGTCGTGGGAACTCGCACCGTAATGGGAGAACGGTGCAACCGCCGAAGTGTTTAGACGCAACAATGTTCCACACGGCTCCCGAGTTTAGGACGCTGTGCTCAAGTTCTACCGGGGCCCGAGCTATCCACGTGACCAAAGGGCCGCTCCACGAGGCCGAGGCGCTGGCCAAAACGGTCATCACCATGGTGGGAGGAGCTGGTCATTGCCGAAGCCTTCACATCAGGATGATCGCCACATCCGCAACCTAGGCGCCTTTCAGCTTCAGTAGCTCGGAGGCGATAACCTCCTGCCTTGTGGCAAGCTGTCGATCAATATCCACTACTCGCCTAAAGGCACGGTAAGCGCCCAGCCCCAAGCTAGCCAGCCGGTCCTTGTCCCGAAGTACCGTCAGAATTCTTTCAGCTGATGCCTGTAGATCCTCTCCGATCAATAAAATATCAACGCCATCTTCGAACTCGGGATTCAGTCCGAGCGGATCGTTTATGAAATTGGCGACCCCTTGGAAGCCAGCCTCTAAACACGCTCCTGTAGGGAAGCCGTCAAACGCCCCCGGAGTGAGAACGAAAGGTCGGTTGAACGAAACGATGCCGTCCATTCTGGGGTAGAACCAGCGAAAAAACTCAGTCGGTTGGCGGCCGTAGAATACTACTCGATCGCCAATGTCTTCCAACGGGATGTCACCCGCATCGTATTCACCCACTACGTGAAACCGTAATTCTGGAAGATGTGGCGCAAGGATTCTGGCCAACCCAACGAAATAATCATACCCTTTTGATCTTAGATCTCCTCCGTATTTGTGGGCTACAAAACAAAGATCTATCGTCTGTTTATGGTCTGGAAAAGTAAGCTTGTCAGAAGAAAAATCAAATTGGATATTGCTATTAAATACTCCACCAAATATATGTACAATCTTGTCATCTTTACAGCAGATGCGATCGGACCTGATGTAGGATCGGGTTATGGATTGGGTAGTGATCACCTTTTTGCAAAGCGAACTTAAGAGAATAGCCTTTAGTTTTGCATCTGTCTCTTCCTGGTCAAGCTCAAAGCCGCCTCCGGGGTAGAGCTGGAAAATGAATGGAAGGCCCCTCTCCTCGAAATACGGAAGCAATGCGTAGGCGTTGTTCAGGAAGGTGACATAAGCGATAGTTGCCGTGATGTCTCGCCGCTCCTGAAACCTAAATATTCTCGACTTCATGGCCGGCTCAAACTGCAGGCTGGCCAACTCATCAGAGAAACCACTGCCCTTAATCCAGTTCCCCCACCCTTCCAATGAGATAAGTGCGGAACTAAAGGAATTCATAAAATGCCGGTATTCGGTCGTTCGAAACGGCGATAGCGAAGACGGCAAAACGTCGTCGAAGATCAGCAATTCGTAGAATTTCAAGTAATTACCTCCGAAAGTGCCTGCGCAACGCTGAGCGCCGCAGCGGCACTACCGCAGCCAGCGCACATTGCTGGGTAAATTGTAAGCACGAAGCACAAAAAACTGGCAAACCTACATCGATTGATCTAGAAAGTGCAAACTAGTTCTGGCGCCCTTCCGACTCAAAAGTGAGCGATGAATTCTGGAGCTGTTATCTATGGTGCTGGCGGTCACGCCCGAGAGTTGCAGTTTCAACTGCATGCCGAGGGGACTGCGACGTACGCCTATGTGGATGATTTCAGGTCTGGTTTTGACGTTGAAGGTACTCCTGTGCTTGTTCGCGAAGACGCGATCGCGCGCTTTCCTGGTGCGAGCTGGTTCGTGGCGATCGGTGACATTGCCAGCCGCAAAGCCATCCTCGCGAGGGTTCGCGAACTGGGCGTTACGGTCGGGTCGTTCATTAGCTCTCGCGCTATGATTGCTCCTTCGGCATCCATCTCGGGGGCAGCGCAGATATTTGCGAATACCGTCGTTTCAGCTGGCGCCGCCCTTGGGGACAACGTGATTGTCAATTTTGGCTCCATTCTTCACCACGATGCTAGCATCGGCGCCAATTCGTTTATAGCCAGCGGGGTAACGGTTGCTGGGCACGCAAAAATAGGATCGGGAGTGTGGCTCGGTGTCGGGTGCACTATAATCAATGGTACCGCCGACAATCCCCTAAAGATTGGCAACAATGTGATCGTTGGAGCGTCGGCGTGCGTGGTGAACGATGTAGACGACGACGCTATCGTCGTTGGTGTACCCGCAAAGCCGAGGTCTTTCTAATGGCAGTTACCCCCATTTACGTTGCCCGGCCGATCGTTCCAAAAGTCGACGATTTCATCGCGCATCTAGCCCCAGCTCTTGAAACCCGCCGGCTGGCGAACGGGGGGGCGATCTCGGCCGATCTCGAACTTAGATTGTCAGAGTTGTTCCGCACACGGTATGTCAACCTCATGAGCAACGGCACTGTTGCAATTGAGATCGCGGCGAAGGCCTTAAATTTTCGAAAGAAAGTTATTACCACCCCGTTTACTTTTGCGGCTTCGGTTGGGGCGTTGATCTGGGTGGGGCTTGATCCCATTTTGGTGGACATAGACGAAGAGTACCTTACAATTTGCCCTGACGCTGTTTCTTCTGCCATTGATCAAGAGGTAAGCGGTATCTTGGGGGTGCACGTATATGGCTGTCCCTGCGACGTAGATGCCTTAGACGCCATATCAAAATCCAGCAAAATTCCAGTGCTGTATGATGGAGCGCATGTGTTCGACGCGACCTACAATGGTCGTCCAGTGGTGGGCTACGGTGCGGCTACGACCATGAGCTTTCATGCGACCAAGCAGTTTAATACTGGCGAAGGTGGAGCGGTGGTCACTTCATCACTTGAAGTCAACTCTCGGGTTAGCATATTGAAAAACTTTGGCATTGAATCCGAAGATCTGATTTCACAGCTTGGCATCAATGGCAAAATGAGCGAAATCAATGCAGCGTTTGGCTTGGCAAACTTAAGCGCGCTTTTCGAGGAACGGGCACGACGCACCACCGTCTCGCAAATTTACCGCGACAACCTGTCTGAACACAATAGGATTCGGATCGTTCCTTTGCGCCCTGGTACCGTCGGATCAAGCGGCTATTTTGCCATTCGCCTGCCGGTCGAGAGCGGGCGACCCCTTCGCGATAAGGTATACCTCGCCCTGCGCGATCTCGGAATTTACTCGCGGAAGTATTTTTACCCGCTTATTTCCGACATACCGTCATACACCGCCCATATGTCCCAATTAACGTTTGACCTGCCGAATGCTCAGCGCGCCGCTATGGAGGTATTAGCCCTCCCCTTGCATGGTGGTATCTCCGATGAAGACGCATTATTCATAGCAACGTCTGTCAAGCGAGCTATAGATGACTGACCATGGCATTACAATAATCGTCCCGACTTACAATCACGAAGCTTATATAGCCGATGCCATAGAGAGTGTGCTCGACCAATCCGTGTTTGAAGGCTGCAAAGTGATTATTTCGGACGATAGTTCAACTGATAACACCGTGGAAATTGCGCAGAGTGTCTCAGCCGGATTTTCAAATATCATTGTTAGACAGAACACATCCAATTTGGGGGTCATGGAGCACTATAGACTGCTTTCATCACTCGTTGACACGCCTTACCTCGCCATCCTTGAAGGCGATGACCATTGGGCAGCGACTGAAAAGCTGGAACTCCAGAAATCTCTTATGGATGCTCATCCAAATACAGGGCTCTGCTTTACGGCCTGTTCGGTGAACGATGAGGCAACAGGCGCAACCTGGGACCATCCAGGCTGGCCTGTGGATCGGCATCGCGTGGTTCACCTTCTCGACATGCTTGCGAGCAACCCGGTCGCTACTTTTTCCAATTGCCTTTACCGGACGCATCGGTTCGCTGAAGCCGTCCAATGCAGCAGCACCAAAGGTGGTTATGACTGGCTACTCAACATGACGATTGCCTCGGAAGGTGGGGCCTTGTTCGCTGCACGAAATTGTACAGGCTATAGGCTGCATGCCAACGGCGCGTGGACCAGACTTGATCGGGAACAAAAGCGCTCTGGAATCTTGCAGTCCTTGGTTGCCCTGAAGAACAACGTCGATAGCTCTTTTTTTCCCTACATTGACGCTGCTATATTACGAGCTCAACATGAGGCGTGAACCACTGGTCCCACTGGTCTCCGTTCTTATACCGTCATATAATCACGGCGATTTCATCGTGGCAGCAGTAGACAGCGTTCTGGCGCAGACCTACGGCAATATCCAGGTTATCATTGTAGACGATGCTTCCTCGGACAAATCCGTCGAAGTGATCCAGTCGTTGAGAGACGAGCGAATCGTTTGTCGGTTTTTGGAGAGCAATGTGGGGGCCTGCCAGGCCATGAATATTGGCCTTTCAATGTGTGAAGGGCCTTACATAGCTGTATGCAATTCCGACGACATCTGGGTGCCCACTAAGCTTGAGCAACAACTCGAGAAATTCAAAAATTGTCAGAATCTAGGAGCCGTTTTCTCTGATGTTGAATGGATCGACAGCGAAGGGCGCTTCTTGTCGGAAGAAAATGCTCCTCCATTCGAATCGGTGTTTAAGCGGCCGAACCGATCTCGCTTTTCATGGATCAGGGATCTAATCGAAGGAGGCAATTGTCTGTGCCATCCTTCCGTTCTCATAAAACGCGAAGTTTATCAGACCGTCGGTACATATAACAACTTCTACAGGCAGCTTCCCGATCTGGACATGTGGCTTAGGGTCCTGCAGCACTACGAGATCTTGGTGATGCCAGAGAAACTGGTCGGTTTTCGCCTGCACGAGGGCAACACCAGCCGCCCGGGTCCTATTACTAGCACTCGCTCTATAAACGAGCACAGGCTAATCCTTGTCAACATGATGAAGGAGATTACTGCGGACAATTTCTTCGGAGCGTTTGGGTTCACTAATGTCTTGTCAATCGGCGATCCAAGTGCTTTGAAATTTGAGATTGCCCGTTACCTACTGGATTACCGGGGGGGGGTATACGAAAACATGTTTAACCAGCTTGGGACAGAAGTCCTACTGGAAATACCCCAACACGACATTATTCAAAGAGGCATTTCTGCGCATCATTTTCACGAGAGAGTTGGCCGCAACACGCCTTGGATTTCGTATCCATCCCCCTCCCCACCTCCTGAAAAAGAGATTCACTCGGAAATTGAAGCGCCCCCTTTCGATCAAGGACCGCTAATCGCTGAAACAAAAACTGTCGATCTCATTAGAACTGTCGCCATTCGGATCAAAGCAAGGCTCCGGGAGCGCTTGATGGCAATTGCATCCAGTGTTCGTCGTTGATCACGTCCAGAGCGTCAGGATGGGTTAAAGTTCCGATCATTGAGCTGGCTAAACCTTGGCGGCCTCCGGTGGAACGAGAACCGCCCCTTGCCGATAGCGCCATTTGCTGATCGGCCTTTCCACGTAGTGCCAAAGTGGGATGGCCACGAAAAGAGACAGGGTCGCGGCGATGGCAAAGAGCAGGAGCGGCTCTGCCGGCAGACCCCAAGCGACGAAGTAGTGGACGCAGATCTGCTGGATCGGCCAAGCGAAGACAAAGACACCATAGGAATAGTCGCGGTGAACCGGAATTGAAAACGGCGCGAATGCGCAGACGTAAATCACTGCTACAGGCATCGCCAGGAGATAGACGAAATACCGCACCTCCCCAACGCTTACGTCCCAAGAGAATCCGAATTGCCACCATTGCAGGAGCGACAGCCCATAGTTGGACAGCCCTGGCGCAAACAGCAGCACGAGGACGGCGATTGCAACTGGTCCGATCATGGGAATTTGGATGCGCTTCTCAAGTTGAAGGAAAGCTCCGCAAACGAACAGGAGAACGAGGGGCGCAATCACAGTCGCTCCATTGCTGGCAGACTTCATGTTGATGATGATCAGCAAAAGTCCAAAGAGGTAGGCCGATCCGATCACCGACGGCGTTAGGAGCCAAAAAGTGCCGAACATGACGACGCCGATGTACATCAGAATTTCCCAGCTGATCGTCCAAAGACTGCCGTGTATCGCGCCGGCCAACGGTTGGCCGGCATAATTGTCGTAGTAAGCTGCGGCAAGTAGCGCAAATGCGTGGCTGACAATCAGAGCGGGAGCCAAACGAGCGGCTCGTCTGACAACAAAGTTGAGACCTGGCGAGCGGATCCACGAGCCCGAAACTAAATATCCGCTTATCACGAAGAAACACTGAACGGCGAAATTGCCGAGTGTCCGGTTCATAAAGATGGGCTCATGTGGATGGCCAATGAGCGGGTAGGAATGGCTTAGGACAACAGCCATCGCAGCGATGAGCCGAACGGCCGTGAAATTATCGCTGACCGTGCGTCGCGTCGGATTGCTCATCTAGGATGCATCGAACTAAGCTCGGATGACTGCACCTGATCTACCTCCGTTCCGCATGTCGAAGATCAATTGCGTGGCGCTTCGTTGGCGCTTTTTTTTGCGAGCGCATTGAGCTTTTTGACCGTCGCCGGGTGCGCCGCACAGAAGCGCTCTGCTCGCGCCCACTCAAGCGAACTTTCTTGAGCTCGGGTAAAAATGCGATCGCGACCCGAAGCACTCAGAAACTGACTCCCATGCTGCTTGCCAGTGCCCGCTCAATTTCGAGGAGGCATTTTTTGTTAGAGTTGATGGTAATCGAATTACGAAATGAGACAAGGTCGGCAAATTCAGGAATTTCGCTCCTGATGCCTGTCGAGCGCGACCGCAATAAGCGCGTCGACGAGGGCTTATAGCGGGTTTTCGGCATGCTGTCGCGCTGGCTTTAAATCGACCAGGCCGACTTCCGACGACACCGTTCCCCAACACCCCTCGACACCCGGCTGCTTCGCGTCAACCGGCCTTACGTCACATCGGGAGAGTTTCTAAGGCCGGCAGCCGTCAGGGCCCGATAAACCGACGCTCGCCCGATTCCGAGAGAGGCCGCAATCTCTGACACGGTCTTCTGCTGCCGAAACAGGGCGACCGCCTCACCCGCTTTTGCGCGTGCTGTCGGCTTTCGCCCTTTATATTTCTTCTCCGCCTTCGCCTTCGCGATGCCTTCCTTCTGTCGCTCTCTCATGAGGTCCCGCTCGAACTCGGCGAAGGCGGAGAACATGTTCAGCATCAGCCGACCGTAGGCTCCCGTCGTGTCCACCGTGTCCTTGCCGAATTGCAGCACCTTCAGACCGACGCCCCGGCCATGCAGACCATCGACAAGGTCGCCCAGGGTGCGCGTGTTGCGCGCTAGACGATCAATCTTCGTGATCACCAGCGTATCGCCCTTGCGGAGGAACTTCAGGGCGCGGTCCAGTTCCTTTCGATCCCCTAGAGCCGACACCTGCTCCGAATAGACTTCCTCGCAGCCAGCGGCTTCGAGGTCCCGAACCTGTGCCTCCAGCCCAGCCACCTGTTCTTCTGTTGAGGTTCTCGCGTAACCGACTTGCATCCCACCCTCCAAATGTCCAATAGCATTTAGACTTTTGAGTCAAATACGTCCAAAAGTCAATATCGACCTTATTGGACACGACATAGGTCGCACTGGGGTCGTCCGGTAGACCCTGCCCATGTGGACACGCTCTGGTATGCCGTTCAATATGGCAGCCAAGTCTCAATTACAGCCGTCCGTCTAGGGCGCTGCAACTATGAACGAACTCGGCTTTTGGTACATCGTCAAATCACCGAACAACTGCATGAGGCGCGCAACGACCTATGACTTCTTGTAGGCACGGAAGCGGACTGTCAGCTTTTGCGGCCCTCCAGCTAAGGCGGCGGTTCCGCTGTTCCGCTGACATGAACGCGCTTTCTACGGTTCCCGGAAAGCCGACGCCCATTTCAGCCCATTGGCGCCACATCTACCAAAGGAGGCCGTTTGTTGACCGGCTGCTCCTGCAGCAAAGGTAGGAAAGATGACCGTCGACAATCACAGCGCCTGCACCCGTTACGCAGCATGAACCAGCGCGGTCTCTTCCTGATGATGATAACGTTTCGAGAAGAGATGCGTGTCGCGCGACCCCGAACGCGACAATTCGACGGTCAATAGGCTGTCGTCAGCAAATGCCGGGCTGAGCTCTAACCGTAAATACTCGAAAAGCTGCCGGTCATGGACAGCCACGACGATCTGCCGGTGGTGTTCCTTCGATAACGTTCGCAGCAATGCGGCGAAATGTGCAATGTGGACGTCGTCCATCGACTGGATTGGATCGTCGAGGACCAGCCACGGCAACTGGGGTGCTACAGTTAAATGAAGCGACAAAAATAGGGTGAGCGCGGCAGTGTTCAGGTTGCCTGAACTCAGCATCGCGCCAGGCGTACCGCCTGCCCCGCCACTGCGGTGCCGCGTAATTAGGCGCGGTTTAAGTTGGCTGGTCGACTGGGTCGGAATCTGGAAGGCCGGGACGAAAGGCTCGTTCGGAGCCAGCCGAACGAATAAATCTCGCCAAAGCCGATTGAGACGATCGTTGAACTCTCGCCTGATTATCGCAGCCCGAACGGACTCTACCTGTTCACGAATCGTCTGGGCGTCCGTCCGGATCTTGGTCGCACGACGAAGGGACGCTGCCATTTTCGCAACCATGTCTGTATCTTGCGCAATGTGCTGGTCGAGTTCGTTTTTGCGATCAAGGAGAAGCTTTGCCTGCTTCTCGCTATCGACGAGTTTTCGCCGCGAATTCGATCGTTGGGTGACGCGTGCGATCCGCGCTGCGACTTCGCCTTCGAGGCTGGCGAGCATGCCGTCACTGGCTTGGAGTTGGCCCGGGATTTCAAGATTGAAGACACGCGTGATCTCGCCGAGTTGCTCCAGCGCGGTGGTGCGCGACGAACCTTGATTCTGCAGAATGCCAATTGCTCTGCGTGCGCGCGCCTCCTGCGCTGAAATCCGCGCATAGGTTGCGATCGGCTCGGCCAGAGATGCGAGCTCAGAAACGACGGATTCTAGTTCTGCTTCGCGCCGTGCCAGCGTCGAAAGTTGGCCTGTTGCGCCAGACCGGGCGTCAATCTCGGCCTGTTCGCGTATGAGGCTTTCAATCAGTTCCTGCTGTGCCGACCGGTTGCGACTCAGGCCAAGCAAGCGCTCAGCGGAGCCGCTCAGACGCGATACCTTGCGATGGACATGGTCGATCAGTGCACCCTGTGCCGTCTCAGCAAAATTGCGGTCACAGACAGGACAATAGTCATCGACGATAACAGCATTGATGCTCGACAAAATCTCGGCGAGGCGATCCGCATTGGAGCCGATCAACCCGATCTCGTCGTCTAACGTCTTGAGGTTCTTGCGCCCTACATCCAACTCAGACATCAAGGCGGCTTTGCGGTTTGCATCTGCCAACATTCTAACGACGCGTTCGCGCGTCTGACGCAGATCTTCCGCCAGCCTTCTTGACGCCTCGACGTGCCACGACTCGACCTGCGCAGCAGCGCTTGAAATGTCGGGCAGGAGTTTGGCCACACGCTCTTCAAGGTCGGTGATTCTCGTTTGATATTCGGAGGCCCACTTGGCTAGAGCTTCACCTGCGCCGCGCTGCTCAGCTACGAGCGTCGCTTCGGTCGCTGCGACAGCGTTGTCGGAATTGCCCGCCAGGCTGCTCCGGATAAATTCCAGATTTCTGCGATGCACGAACAATTCGCTGAGCTCATCTTCATCATCCTTGGCCTCTCGGGGATAATCGAGCGTCGGAAGCTCCTTCTCACTGACCTTGCCGTCCAGTTCTAAAGCCGCCCAAGCCTCATTAACCGCCGCAAGAGCCTCGGTGAGATCGCGCTGCGCCAGTGCTCGCGACGACTGATATTCTGCCAGCGAGCGTTCATAACGCTGTTTTTCGCTTTCCGTGGGGACGAAGAGCCTCGACGTTTTGCGCATATTGCGCAAATCATCAACCGGCGCGAGCCCGCTTTCAATGGCGTCCAGGCGATCCAAACCAAGCAGCTCAGTGACGAAGCGCGCTAGCGGGGAATTCGGTGTTGAATCCGATTCTTGGTAGATCTGGAGCAACTGTCCCAGCATGCTCTGCGGCAAGTAGCAGCGTTCGCTGAAGAAGCCAGACAAACTGGGCGATAGCAGCGAGCGCGCCGTGATCCCTTCAGAGTCGAATGATGCACTGAACTGGTTCGAACCGGTCAGACCCGTTGTTGTCAGCGCGATATTGCCGGTGTCAGCATGCCGGTAATTGCCGTTGTCAGCATGCCGGTAAATGAGTTGCTTCGCGTAAGCTGGATCGGCGCGCTGGAGCGCGATCGCGCGCCCTGTTAACGCGACCTCGATGGCAGTCAAAAGGCTTGTCTTGCCGGCGCCGTTTTCGCCGTGGACGAGAACCATCTTGGCATCGAGCGGCGTTTGCACGCGCCCGCGGATGCTTCGGAAATTGGTGAGCTCGATTTCGTGAAGGAGCGGAAAACCGTTCATACTCCGTGGCCCTCAATGGCAATGTCGAGTACCTTGCCTAGCGCCGTCTTGACCGCATCCTCTCCGCTCTTTGACGCTTCGGTCAATGCGTCGACTAGAGTTTGGTCTAGATTGGGCGAGAGTGCGCCGCGCAGTTTGGCTATGGGATCACGGTTTTCTTCGCTCTCGACTTCGTCGTCGGCAGCTATCGTCAACGGCAACAGAATGCGAATCTGGTCATCCAGTGCGAGGGCCGCTTGATCCGATTCCGGTTCACCTTCAGTGTCGAAAGACGCGCTCTCAACATTCAGGACGCGACAAGTGGGAGAAAGCGCATCCACAAGCTTCGGAAGCGCCGCCCCAACGAGGATTGCCGTCAGAAGATACCTCGATCGAGTGACATCGAGTGCACGACTGAGCGCTTCGATCCTCTGCCGCACCGTCTTCGCGTCGCGATCGCCAAACTCACCGGCAGCGGTGTCAACGATCAGTACGAGGTCCAGTGCGCGCCCTCCGCTACCAATTAGCGCAGCGGTGAACTCGAAGTCTACCGACGCCACGCGGAACGGGGTCTGCACCGGTCTATAGCCCGCCTTTTCAAGGCGTCGGACAACGCCCCCCGCGAGATGACCGATCGTCACAGGACAAACTCCGCGAAGAATGAATTGGCCAACTGTTCGATACTGTTTTCGGAGGCCAGCAATGCGCCAATGCAAATGTGCTGCGTGCCGTTGGTCCCCGTTCGACCCGGAGCTCGACTCCGCGATCGGGGGCTGTCCAACTCGTCCTCACCGCCGTTCATCTGCTTCCACATATCATCTGCATGTATCACGATAGTGTTGTCGTTGGCGAACGCGCCCCTCTTTTCCATTGCTATGGCAATCCCCGCCGTTCGCGCAAAAAAGACCGATCGAGCCTCTGCGCCAGGCCGATTGCCTGAAGCGACAATCGAACCCCCGGACAGTTCTAACCCGACAGGGCTAGTGAGTGTCCATCGGCCGTCACTACGACCGCGCTCAACCAACGCGAGGGCAATGCCAAGTTCCCCTAGCCCGGTTGCCTGTGCGTTCTGGTCGTTCGGGATTGAATCAACCGATCCCATGGTAAGAATTTCATACCCGTCGGAGCGCTCAGGCAAGCGGCCAGTGCGAAATAGGCTGAGGACGCGCGACCACAACGCGATCGCTTGATTCACGAAAGCGGTGCGGTTTCCGACCGCCAACTCCGCCACGTGATTGCGAAGTCCGTCCAAAGTCTCGGTGATCACGGCGGCCTCTGCCGCGAGAGCGCCGCCGCCAATAGCCAATTGAACAAGTGCGTGGAACTTGCCACCAAGTGTCTTGAGCACGAGCGCGATAAGCACTTGTTCGCCCCACGCCTGTAAAAGCGCGCTGGTTTCGATCGCCTCGATGGCGTTGTTGTAGCTGTCACGATAAACCGCCTGCAACATTTGCCGCTGGCCGTTCCCAATTTCATTTTCACAGAAAACATGCGCCTGAGGCGTCACCGGCCAAGGCCATGGATTTGCCTGTCGGGCGGCGACGAACGCCGCCTGAAGGTTGCCATCCTGCAACGACAGGCCCGTCATTAGCGCCCTGTGATTTGTCGCGAGTGAGATGACCTCACCGCGGATCGCCGCATAGAAGTTTGTGTAGGGCCACTCCGCAATCTGCTGCGTGCTGCCGACCAGGAATTTGCGATAGAGAGCGGGAACCTCGGTCGCGTGGACGACGCAACCATGAAATTTTATCAATCGCGCCTTGCCGGGAGCGTCGCGGAGATGGCTCGGATCGACAACGACCTGAAGGTTGCCGGTGAGCGTGCCACCGAGACGAACCACAGCTGCCTCGATAAACCCGTCCCAGTTCGCGGACGCAATCTCCCGCAAAGCACCCTCTAGAATCAGTATCGCGATGCCCAGATGTGCGGCCTGGGGAGGCTTGGGATTTGCGAACGCTGCGCGGACGTCAACGGCATCCCACAGCATGTAGTCGTTCTCTGTGCCAGGAATCCTGATGTCGAGGAGTGCCGAATACCGAGTCCACAGGTTGTCTATGATGCCTTCCTGGACGTTGCCGGGCCAAGTCTCGAACGGCTCTAGGAAATGGGGTTCGGCCGCGTCAATGCTATAGCCGCCGAGAGTCAATGCGGTCCGAAAGGGTTGGAGGTAGACCGCTTGGGTGGCCGGGTCGACAGCCTTGACGCGAAGATGCTCCAGTGCTCGGGCGATGATGCCGCCGAGGCTCGGCGCCTCGCGGGAAATGCCCGACCCCACCCAAAGCGCGAACTCCCCGAGCTGGAAGGCGCGGGCCATTGGCCCAAACCCTGCATCGAGTTGCCGCAGAACCTCGAGCACGGTCGCCTCATCCGCCGGCTTCGGCGCCGGTGCGATCGCAGCTATTGCCCCCAATTTCTGTCCGCTTCCTGTTTCGATTGATCACGCGCTCAAATCCGCCGCGACCGCCAACAATGCCCCGTCAAACATATCCGATACTATGCCGAACGTCGCCATTCAAACTATAATGTAAGATGCGGGAAACAGCGCCGTCCGGTTTTCTTCGGACCATTTGTGACATAGCTCGCAGCCCAGCTTTTTGACGGCAGCTTTCACGACCAAAGAGCGCCACCTTGAATGTCCGATTTGAGGCGCTTAGCTGCGGTTAGTTGCTGACGATCGGCACGACCGCTTTCCACCCAAAGCCGGATGTGGCGGCAGAACAACTTTGCGCTGGAAACGGCCACCCAAGAGTGCAAGGATGACCGCTCCAATGTCAAATTTCAATTCGTTCAGCCAAGGTCAGCGCATCCTCGACGTCGACACCGAGATAGCGAACAGTATTCTCGATCTTGGTATGGCCAAGCAGGATCTGTATAGCGCGCATTACCCGTCGCCTTGTAGATCATTGATGCCTTTGTTCGTCGCAGCGAGTGCGTGCCACATTCCGCCCGCCGGAGACCTATTGCGGTCACCCACTCATCGACTAGACGGGCGTATTGCCTCGTACTCATGTGGCGCGCACGGTCAATCCGACTTGGAAACGCATGGTCGTCGACTGTACCGCCACGCCTCTCGAGCCAAGCGAGAAGGCTGGCCCGCACGTCGCTTGTTAGCTCGAACTGAACCGGGCGACCTGTCTTCTGCTGCACGACAGTCGCACGCGTCCGAATTTCCGAGCCCGCGACCAGATCGCCAATCTTGATCTTAACCACGTCGCAGCCGCGCGAAGTTTGCTGTCGATTGCCAGATCGAAAAGAGCACGATCACGAACGCGCCTCTCGCGGTCAAGGAAGAAGCGGATCGCCCAGATCTGTTTTTGTGTAAGGGGTCGCTTCGTCCCCACTTTCTTGCCAGCATTCCAGGCAGCGCGGCCGTGACTGGCAGCATCGTATTGAGAGTAACCCATATTATTTCTCCTCGGCCTTGATTGGCCGAAGAGAAAACGATCGGCGCGCTGGAAGCTCGTGGGCCGCAAGCAGACTTAGCGCTTCCAGCGCGATTAGAGAATCCATGCAGACACTTCAGAGTGTCGTATCGGGCATACCGTACAGAAGAATGACGGCGTGAGAGCCGGCAGTGCGCCGGCTCCCTCAGTCGGAAGCTAATCAATAATTGCCGTTGTAATACCGGTCGTCGCAGGGCGCGATATAGATGCGGCCGTAGCGCTCCTGGTAGCGGCATTGCTGATCTTCGCGGCGCTGCGGGGTGGTGGCCGAGCCAACGACGGCGCCGAGCAAGGCGCCGCTGGCGGCGCCGATCACGGTGCTCTTGGTGTTGCCGCCGATCGCCTGGCCAAGCAGCGCGCCGCCAGCGCCGCCGACGAGCGCGCCGGTGGTGGCCCGCTGCTGGCCCTCGGTCTGCGTTTCGCAGCCGGCAAGGGCTGCGGTGATAAGCACTGCCAGGATGGCCTTCTTGATGGTCATCACGAGAACTCCTCTGAGGCCGGGAACTGACAACAGGCTGAAAACAGGGGCGCTTTCGCCCAAGTGCTGGCGCATTGCGGCGGAACGGCGGCGTGACTTCTCACGAAGTGAATCAAGGTTTCTCGGCCGTTGAAGACCGTGGTGTCCAAATCGCAAAAGATGGGCGGGCTTTACCGGCCGATCTTCAATTGGACTGCAATTGTGGTGAAAGCGCCCCGATAGCCACCGGCAAGCACTTGCTCGATCGATGACGGCTCCGGTATGGCCTCGCCATGTTGAAAGAGCCCTTCAACGTGGAAAGCAAGCGCCTCCTCGGCTATGACGACCGCCTCGTCCAGGCTGATAGCCGCTGTGACAACGCCAGGAAAGCCAGGGAACGACACACCGAAGATCGCTTCCCCGCTTCTTGTGAAGCAGGCCGATATGGTTGCGCACAGCTACATCTCGTATGGTCGGCGGCTCGCATTCGACACAAACTGGATAGGTTTCCTTAACCAAATCGCAGGTGGCGCGGCCCTCTACTATGGACACGAGTACCATGGCGCGAGGCGATGGACAAAGCAGCAGCGGCCCGGTTCCCTGAAAGGCGCATCGTGCGCGCGGCTCAGTATCTGCGCATGTCGAAAGAGCACCAGATCTACTCGATCGACAACCAGAAAGATGCCATCCGCAACTATGCTGATATCATGGGATACGACATCGTTGCCACTTACGAGGACGCCGGCCGGAGCGGTCTCAGCCTGGGCGGTCGCCCCGGCCTTCAGCAAATGCTGGCCGATGTGGAGAGTGGGCGTGCCGACTTCGAAACCATAGTAGTCTATGATGTCAGTCGCTGGGGACGCTTCCAGAACATAGATGAAAGCGCGTCTTACGAGTATCGTTGCCACATGGCTGGCGTGCGGATCGAATTCTGCGCCGAGCAGTTCTTGAACGACGGCAGCATTGGCTCCGATGTCCTTAAGGCCATCAAACGAAGCATGGCGGCCGAGCACAGTCGCATGCTGTCGCAAAAGACATTCATAGGCCAAGCAAGGCTGATCCGGCTGGGGTTCCGACAGGGTGGCAAGCCGGGACTCGGCTTAAGACGCCAGGTGATCGACCATTCAGGACGTCCCAAACTCATTCTCTCCGAACACGAGCAAAAGAGCGTGCACACCGACAGAACGATCCTGGTGCCCGGACCGCCTAAAGAGGTTGCAACGGTTCGCTGGATCTTTCGTCAGTTCGTCAAAAAACACCTGACAGAGCTTGAGTTGGCTAGGCTGCTGAACAAGCGCGGCGTGCTGACGGACCTTGGTCGACCATGGAAGCGGGAAACTGTGCGCGGAGTTCTGACCAACGAAAAATACATTGGCACAAATGTCTGGAACAGGCGCTCTCGCAAGCTAAAAGCAAAGGCAGTAAGCAATCCTTCTGAACAGTGGGTTCGAGCGGAAGGTGTCTTTGAGCCGATTGTTGACCGCAATCTGTTCGATCGGGCGCAAATCATTCACAGAGCGCTATATGCGCATCTGGGGGTGACCAACGAAGAGATGCTGGCTGCACTGAAAAAGGTCCTGGCGCGCGAAGGCGCCTTGTCTAGTTCCATCATCAACGCTGCGGCGGATTGCCCCGCAGCTAGCCAGTATCATTACCGCTTTGGAAGCGTCCTGAAGGCCTACGAATTGGTTGGATATCAGCCGCCAAAGAACTGGCAGTTTATTACCTCGAAAGAGCGATTGGCGTCGGTGCGCGCGCAAGCAATAGGGGACCTGCTGGACGCGATTGAAAGGATTGGCGGAAAGGCGACTTACGACACACAGAACGACCTCTTGCGGATCAACGACGAGTTCACTATTGCGATCGAAATCGCACGTTGCCGCGTTTCCGACCACGGATATCCCTTCTGGTCTATGGACACTCAGCGCCAGTCGGTGGCCGACATTTTCACCTTGATCAGGATGAGCCCTGGTGACCTGGTCATTCGCGATTACCTGATTGCCCCTGCGTCCAAAATCGTCGGCAGACCAGCCTTGCTCGCTAACAATGGAGCACAGCTGGATACCTACCTGTTTCCCTCCCTAACCCCACTTGCCAGGCTGGCAGGGCGAGCAAGTGTGGAGAACATATTGTGAGTTCGAAGTATCGTATTACCCGCGATGCGGCCTACCGAGCTTTGCTTGGCAGTGATCAGAGACACGCCCAGAATATTGCTGATGATCAACCAGGATCAAAGCAAAAGCTATTCGCGCCAACGCTCTTGGTCGCCTATGAGGTGGTCTGTAGACGCAAGCGCGATTTCATAGAAGAAGCCGAAGCAGCAGAGCAGCGTCTGGGCCGTCTGGTTGAAGCATTTCGCCTGACAATTTGTGATAAAAGGTTTCGCTCATTGCTAGTGTCCGAGGGGCTCGCCACTATACCAAAACTTTTGGCTGAGAGATTGCAATGCACCGCGTTCGAACCGGGAGCAGCAAGGCATATTAGCGGATCGCTTTCTAAGAGAAGCGCAGGCCGGCAACCCATCAGTGGGATTTGTCAGGACGTCCTCGACTTTCTCCAGCATTGCCCTGTGAGGGTAAAAATCTTCGGCTTGCTGCGACATGTGCTTCCGACCAGGCAATTGGAAATTGCTCGACTAATGGTTGCTATGGAACGGGTCACGTTCACGTACGCAAAGATCCTTGTCGCGTTTACGCCGTATGCACTGCTGGCCCCGGGTTTCCATCCGAAGATGATTGCCAATGTGTCTGAAGATCAACTGAGCACGATGACGCAAGAACTCGGAAGACTATGCAATGAGTTTTTGAGTACCGTGGAGCGACGTGGCTTCCTAAGCCTGGAACTGTTGGCAGCCGGCCGCTATTTTGACCAGATGATGGATAATTCTAGGGTGGTGCGCTATCTGGCCCATAACTTCCCAAGCCAATTTGAAGAGTTTCATGAGTTGTTGGCTTCTGCCGCAAATACGTAGGATTGATGCCTCATTCATCCGCCAAATGACGCGTTTCTCCCACCGGATCGGCACAAGGCGCCGGAAGCGGATCGTATGGGCCCGCTCGCCGGTCGGGTGGAATACCTGAACGCTCAACCAATCGCGGCTTTAAAGAGGGCATTCGGTGATCGATGCCACAGACCTCGTTGCAAGGGCCGCTTCTGGGAGATTCCTTTGCAGGCGGACAATCGGTCTTAACATTGTGCTGACTAAACGGCGCGTCCTGAAATAGCTGGCCGTTACGACCCTGAAGATCCGACCGGGGTTCTTGGTTTTGCCGGATCTGTGGTACTTATGAACGCGTGTGGTGGCCCATCCATCACCAGGGTAGACTTATATGGCTGCCAAAAGGGCAATCGCACCCGCCATCGAGAATTGCTACGACGCCGCTTTCGAATTTGGGCGGTGGCCGGACGCGCTTCAAAAACTTGCCGATGCCCTGGGTGCGACGAGTTGTGTCATCCGCGCCTGTGACGACACCCACCCTTTCCGGAGCGACCAGCGCAAGCGGACCACACCGACGCCGGATTCAACGGAACATGCTGGATTTTCGGCGCTCTGGGTCAAAAACATCGAAGGTGCTCCCGATCCCCATTGCGAGAGGTTGAGGCTGCTGGCGAAACCCGCAACCTGCTTCACCGTCGAGGACGAACTCACCACCCCCGAGGAGAGAAGGTTTCTCCCCTACTATCAGGAAATAGCACGCCCTGGGCACCGCGAGTGGTGGGCTGCCGTCTACTTTGTGGTGAAGAAACACAAGTGGTTCCTGTCGATGTTCCGCGATGCCCGCAGCGGGGCCTTCGATTTGTCCGAGGCGGATTATTTCCTGCGCGTGGTTCCGGATCTGAGGCGGATCATCAGCCTTGCCGAGAAGATCTGGGAAGTTTCGCTGGACCCGACGCTCGCTGTTCTTGACCAGTTCAATTTTGGCGCCGCGCTGCTTGATCGTCGTGGCTGCCTGATGCGTTGCAACGAGCATGCGGATGCTTTGTTCGGTTCAGGCCTTGTGGTCCGCCATGGCCGCATCCGCGCAGCCGATCGGGAGAGCGATACCCGTCTGCAGCGGATGATCGGGGCTGCCGTCTCAAGCGCACTGGACGGGCCGTTACTGGCTGATCCTGAAGTCATCGCCCGCGACGGATCGTTCTGGCTTCTAGCCGAGGTCGTGCCGATGACTTCATTCGTGCGCGACCTTTTCAATGGCGGCGACTTTCTGCTTTGCTTCACCGACCTTGTGAGGGAACGGGCGCCATCGGAACGGTTGCTCGGTCAAACATTTCAACTCACGGCGGCCGAAGCGCGACTGGCCTCAAGCCTGAGTTCGGGCGATGGTATCGATGCGGCGAGCGCCCGATTGGCGATTGGCCGCGAAACGGCGCGAACTCAACTCCGGGCGATCCTCGCCAAAACGGGAACGCATCGCCAGGCCGAGCTCACGGCGCTACTTTCGCGCTTGCGAACGCCTTCACGACCCTGAATGGAGTTCCTCACCCCATCGGGTGAAGCGCGCAGACGCTAGCCAAGGCACACTTCCCCATCGGATCGCGAGATCGCGCCTGTGGCGCCGGGGGGTAGTGCGGTTGGCAAAATCGTTTGGCCGGAAAAATCGACCCGACCCGCCCAAGATGCGGCGGCCAGCAAGATCGTACCTCATGGCACTGGCTCTGATTGCCAGCTATCCCTGCTCACCATCGGCGGGGGCCGAACCCGGAACGCTCAGCGTTGACCTTGAGCTGGTCCTTGCCGTGGACGTCTCATCCTCGATGAGCCTGTCGGAGCAACGGGTTCAGCGCGACGGTTACGTCAATGCATTTCGGCACGGGGACCTCGCGAGAGCCATAGGATTGGGCGCTCATGGTACGATCGCGGTTTCGTATCTCGAATGGGCTGGGGCGAACTGTCAGCGCGTTCTCCTGCCCTGGACGATTATCGGTAGCTACGCAGACGCCAGACAGTTCGCCGACGCCTTGGCGATCAAGCCTATTAGCGCGCAACCAGGGACCTCGATTTCGGGCGCTATTCTGTCGGCGGGCGACCTGTTTTCACACAGCCGTACCGTAGCCGCGCGCCGGGTGATCGATATTTCGGGTGATGGTCCCAACAATGCCGGCCTGCCGGTCACACCGATACGGGACAGACTGACAGGTTCCGGCATCACTATCAACGGCCTGCCCGTGTCGCTGCGGCGCGGTGGTTCGAATGCCTTTCAATCCTATGGCGCGCGCTATCTCGATCTTTATTACGAGCATTGCGTCATCGGTGGGCCAGACGCATTCGTGATCGGGATTGACGACCTCAATCTATTCGAAGTCGCAATTCGGCAAAAACTGGTTCGGGAGATCGCTGGCCTTGCCTCGCGACCCAGGCTCGCCTCCTATTTGGCAGGCGGCCCGGTGTTCGACTGCTCCATGGTCGGAACCGCCGCGCGGTAGCCCACAGCCGTCCTCGACAGGTTAAATAGCCTCTCTCCGTTCTCGTCGATGCTACACCCGATCGGCACCTGGGAGAGACGACTACGACGTCCTGGGCCAGCCGCTAGCTCGCCTGTCTGAGTCGCAGCTCGGCGCGTTTGGCCCCAGAATTTGCTGGCTTGTCACTCGTGTTTTTGGACGCCGGAGGGGGGTCCGTTTCGAAATCAAACAGCCGCTTTCGTAGGCAACGCCTCATGCTGGCGCAACCGCGACCTCCGGTATGTCGCCAACATGTCTGCTTTCAGGCAGCGCCAGCGGCTCATCTCAACGGCCGGACCCCCGCCTCCCTTTTAGGATCGGCCGCCAATAATCATACAAAAGCTGGTTGCTTTTACAGTTGACCAACAGGGCGTGTTCCGGAAGGACGTTTTCTCCCATGGAGTCCGCAATTGCGTGCTTGATTACGTCCGCATTGGGCACCGAGATTCCATAGCTGGTCCCTAAGATCTGCTTCGGTGCCGCGTGGCCCGGCGTGGTCATCAATTCCATATTCATGTCGCCATACGAAAACCCAAGATAGACAATGATTTTTGCCTCGTTGATGAGGTAATAGATTGTGTCCATGGCGTCGGCATCGTCAACGCGCTCGGTGAACGTCCGAATCTGAGCTGCTACGGCTGGCAAGTCTTGTGCAGGCGGTTGCTGGCCAAAGTCTACCGAGACCATGGGTGAATCCTGCCAGTCTAGCTTTCCAACCTGCCCGTACGGATGGATGATTGTTAGCTTGTTGGTCAAATCTCGTGCCCGTTGCCATGTCAGGTCGAAGTAGACGGCCAACTGTTGCACGAGGTAGTGCTCGATGCAGCGGTCGTAGTTGAAAGTGATGATGCTAACATTTTCGAATAGGTGGTCGAGATCCGTTCGCTGGGCGCCTTCGCAAAGCATCTTGCAAAAAGTCCGATGCCAAGTGTCCGGGACCGCACGAAAGCTGACCTGGTCAGTATCACGCCCGACGTAGAGTTTGGTGGTTCTCTCCGCTTCCAGGATGCTTGCGGCGATAGCGAGCTTTCCTGTTTGTATAAGAATCTCATTGTCGGCGTGGGCATGGAGGAAGTTGTCGATCGAAATGGTTTGCGGCATCGCCCTGGATATTAGCTGGGCGGCCTTGAAGAAGCGCGCTCCCCTTTCGTCCGAATTGTTGGCGAGAAGATTTATTGCACGCGTCAAATGAGCGTCACCAAGACTCGCCCTGACGTCGGTGCCTTGGGGTTGAAGCTTGTCGCCGATGATGTTGGCCAGTGCGCCGCCCATGGGCATGTCGAGTTCGCTGCTGGCGCCGGCACCCACAACAAATAACGTTTTTCGCTCAAACACATCATCCTCCCACACCAGGTAGCGATATGGGCCACAAGAAAATTTGATTTACAGCCAAAGCGTTTTACGCTTCCCGCCATCATCCCAGAATTTTTGGACGGCCTCCATGAAGGTATTGAAGTTCACGACTGACCAGCAAACCTGTTGGCCGTCCCGGACGAGAAAGTGAATTCGATTGGCACACATCAATTTGTCGCGCTCCGCCTGCCTAAGGGAATTCATGCACTGATTGAACGTGTCCTGAAGGCTCCCGGCAAAGCAGTAATCTGCGGCGTTCGATAGGAGGCCCTCCAAATAGTATGACGGCGCCACCCCCGCCTGGAGGTAGCCCTCGTCAATCATCTTGTTGCGCATGTTTTTGAACATGCGAACAGTGGGCTTAAACCGATTGCCGGTGGCCTGGTGTTTCGCCGTGCAATTTTCTGAATGCTGCGTCGAGTAGTTGACGATCTTGGTTCCGTCCCCTGCCCAAAACACAACACCTTCCCACATGGCTGGGGCGCCGGTAGCGGGATAGGTGTAATAGGTGCGATGAATGGCGCAAGGGAGAACGTCGGCGTCGCGCCTATTTCCGCTGCCCGGCACAAAAATGGCTTTGTTGCCTGGCTTTACCGTTTTTCCAAATTTGCTTACTAGCCATGATCCGACCTCTTCCTTGAATTTGGCCAGCGAATAGTCAGCTTTCGTGAAATTCCTGTCGTAGTTAGCTTGGTCGTCAGCGGATAGGTGGCTGGTGTCCGAATAAGAGATGGAATCAAGCCGGATAACCACATCGACGTCGCTGTCCGCGTAAATGTTGGTGTCGTTGCCGTATGACCCTTGCAGGAAGATCTCGAAACTTTTCAGGTAGTAAGGGGACTGCGTATCATTTAGCGCAGTCCGAATGGTCTGATAGGTCGCCGCGGACTGCTGGACCGAACCCTGCGCGGTCCAGGTGCTGAGTTGTGCTTCCGGAATCGCCATGAGGCCTCTTGCTAAACGAGAAACTCTTTAAGGGTGGCCTCGTGCTTGGCGAACGATTCACGACCGCGTTGCCGAAGTATGTTGAGCTTCATCAGATTGTGTTCGAATAGATCTGCGGCCATTTCCGGCTGTTCGAATGTGTCGCTTATCCGTACGGTGGGCACATCTTTGAAGAGGATTACCCGGAGCTGGTCCATCGACTGCGTATTGATTTCGAGGGTTTTCTGCAGAAGCTGGACGCTAAGCAGATATTTCGCCCAATACATCTTATTGAAGACGCTGACTTTGGGCTGCGGATATACGCCGACGCCGACGCTGACGACGCGCAAGTCCTTGTGTTCGAGCTTAAGGGCGTGGGTCGCGTCGGCGATGGCATAGAGCGTCGGATTGTTCGCACAATAGCCGCCGTCGACCAGCTTGATTTCATCCCCACCCCCAGTGGTCACCATCTTCGGCTCGAAAAAGGGGAAGGCCGAACAAGACGCCTGAACCGCGTCGGCGATCGTCACGCCGAAGCCGGGTAGAAATGTCCCCTTCCGGCCGTGCGCCTGGGCAATGCTGCCCTTGAAAATCATCGGCCGCTCGATTACCCATTTGGTAGCCACGACCCCGATGGCGGTCTTCACATCGTCGAACTTCTTGTCGCCAAAGACAGCCTGCGCCAACTCGGCCACCTTCGCCGTTTTTTGGGCCGGCGTTTTGAGGCGCATAATGTCCGGAACGTATTCCTTGTATTTGGCGTGGATCTCATCGACTGACATGCCGAGAGCGATCATGGCCGCGATGATCGCACCGGTGCTGGTGCCGAATACCAGGTCGAAGCGCTCATGCAGGCGACAGCCAATGAGCCCCTCAATCTCCGCCAGCACGCCGAGCGAGTAGAAGCCCTTGGCGCCACCACCGTCCAGGCTCAGAATTCGGTATGGCTTTGATTTGTCTTTTTCGCTCATGGCCGCCGCAAAATCATAAATGAGCAGCAACTCTAATATATATTTCGTGACGGCGGTCGCGCACCGTGGAATTATCCACCGCATAAATCAACGTCAGCCTCTAGCTGGACTTTGTACTACCATACTAGATGCCACTCTGCCCTCGATACTCGGCGGCAATCCATTCTTTGTCCTTGGGCTCGTCCGCCAAAATGGGATCTCATCGTTGAGCGACATCCGCTGCGGGCACGGAAGCTGTCACGGCTTAGCAGGCAACGGACGGCCTCTAACCCGAAGACCTTCAGTGGTCTTGCCTTGGAAGCTCACCAACTCAGTCTCAAGGATGTCTCTTTACCAACCCACGGAAGGCAGACTGCGGTGCACGGAGGGGCAGAGCCCTAAGGCTTCGTCGGCGGAACGAGCCGAGCCGGAGCAATTCGGCTGACAACCTTAAATTTCTGGGTCAGGATTTCGATGCGAGGGCGCTCGCGTTCAGGCGTGGGCGCGTTAGTCCAGTATGCTTCGATGGCTTCATCGGCCGATTCACCCTTGGCCAGATTGTCCCGGACGGAATTGTAGTGCGTGAGATCGGCGATATGCACGATGTCGGCTTCGTCTATCACAACATCATACAAAAACTTCTTTTTGGAATATTTGTATGCAAAGTCGGCCCAGGCTCTGTCCCTCCACGCAAACACGACGGCGCCGCGCTTTGCGCCATCCTCCCTTGCCGCCCTGATGGCGAGTTCGGCAGGCCTATTAGCCGCGTGAATCCGGTCAATGGAATCGCTTAAGGATTCGAAGACATGCCCGTCAGGGACATCCGCATCGCTATAGTGATATCCAATAGTTTTATCCATATAATCATTCCTTAGAATTTGAGATTGGCGAGATCAACTCGTGCGGTTACGATATAGTGATGAGTAAAAGCAGGGGCAATACGGCGGCGAAGCGTTCTGATTGGATGCGGGTTGGCGCACCGTTTCTGCCTGGCCAGTCCGGCTACCCATCGGGCAGACCCAAAGGCCTGCGCAACAGCAAGACGATCCGGCGCGAGCTGCTGGAAATAGCCGAAACTGTAACCAGCGGGCTCACCGGCGAAAGCCATGAGTGGAGCAGCTCGACATCATCCTGACCAGGTGGTGATGGCGAGCGGTGCGATCGAGGTGGCTATGCACCTGACCGACGTTAAGCCCGGCGTAGTGAACCGGCCGACGCTTCAGCGAGGCCATCGATGCCTGGGCAGCGTCAGGCACCTCTGGAACCACCCGCAACATCCTGCAGAAAGAATACCTCGACAATCCGACCAAAGGCACGGTCGGCGCCATCCAGCCCCACCTCATAATAGACAAATATCCAAGGCGTGCCCGTCGCCCTCGACACCATTCTCGTACGTCATTCCTCCGGCGGCATCAGCAGCTCGGGTTAAAGGCCTACGACCAGGGCCGCGCCAAATTCCAGGGCACGCATAAGCACATTATCCACCCGGACGGAGAGCCGCCCCCGATGACGAGTGCTTCATGACACCGGCGCGGCGGGCGAGAAGGCGCGCAGCAGCATCCTGAGGGCACGACCGGCATGAAGCTGTTTATCTTGAGCTCCGGTGGGAGAGTGTTGCTTACTCGCGTGTCCGTCTGCTTAGTACGAAATGTCCGCAGTCCGACGGCCGAAACAAGGCGGCAGAGTCGTTACTCGGGGTTGAAGAGATCGTCGCCATCCGGCAAACTCGAGAACATACTCAGTGAAATTAGTCTTTCACCCCTCAAGTTCGTTCTGGAGAATGGCTGATTTGGGGACGAAAGCGTTCGGTCCGTTTTCGGCATGGCCGCACTCGAAAGCGCTTTTTGCCTTCAAGGAGCAGCACCGCACTGGGCGCAGGACGAGATTTGGTCAGTACAAAACCGGCCGCGGGCGATATCTTGGACAACAGGAGATCAATTCTCGTCACGATACATTGGGAGGA
>NZ_JAPYKS010000046.1:0-26466 GCF_037179605.1 Mesorhizobium salmacidum (SeqCode) | reverse complement strand
TGCCCTCGCAAACGTAGGATGCGACATTTCTACTTTGCAGAGCGAGCGACATTTCTACATCGCCGCCACATGCGAGTTGGTGCAGGTTGATGGCTTGCACCATTGGTGGTTCGAGAACCGCGGTCACAAACGCGCCTTCCGTTATAGCTCGGCGAGAACAGGCGCTGGCGAGGCTGGAAGCTGCGCGCGCCAATGTGGGCGGCAGCCGTTTAATCTGTTCTGAAGTTCGAGATTTTCAGCGCCGTAGCATGTGCAATGAACGCTTCAATACTGGCCTTTGGGTAGCCAAGAAGAGTGCCTTCTAGCCTCGCCAAATCATTCGTCGTGAAGACGTCAAAGGCCGCCCCACTGCGGCACATTCGTGAGATCATCTGGCTAAGCTTACAGCGCCATTCCTCTGTTGGCAGGCAGTAGCGACGTTCCTCAATAGAGGTTTCAGGATCAATGTAGGAGAACTTGAGGATACGTCCATCATCGACAAAGGGTTTGAAAGGCGCATCACCGATATCTTCTGCATCCATACCAGGTTCTGCCGCGAACAACGCCATTGGTTTCTCGCCCTGAAGCATCATTTGCAGTTCGCGGCCATTATGCGGCCCAATTCCAGGCGGGGGTGTGCGTTTTGTCATGAGGTATCTCCAAATCCTCTGGTCGCTCCATCGTCGCAAGAAACACTTTTCTCAGCAATGCGCTAAGGTCGACAAAGGACGGGCCCTGCCCTTCGTTCCAGGTCGTTTACAGACTCTCAAAGCTAAGCGGGGAAGCTAGGCTGGACCGCATCCGATCGCGGCTGCGCAAACCGAACCAGCTGACGCCCGATCGGGCGATCATGTCGGCGCCAACAAAGCCGTTTCAGCGTCGATATGACATTTCTACTTGGCAGTAGATCGCGCCGCGCTGGCCGGCCAGTGTCGCATTTCTAACTTGCTGGCGGTGTCGCGTCTCTAAATCGCTTTGACATTGTCACAACGTGAGAAGCATCTCGAATCCATCTCCCAGCCCTGCTTTACAGCCCTGCCCTCCGAAGCAGACCGGCCCAAAAGCATCTGAGCGAACTCCGGCAGGCGCACGCCGCGCCGCGGCGGTGCCGCGCGACGCTCACTGTGCGTTCCGATATCCGCGGCCGGATGGATCAGCGGAGCCTCCGCCGGTCGAGCAGGATGCGATGGATCTGGATGCGCTCCGGCAGCTCGATCAGGAACTCCGGGTCGCGGTCGAGATGATGGACCTTGGTTGGCTCGCCCTTGGTGAAAGCCGTCATGGATTCGTGGTCGGGCCAGTACGAGATGGTGGTGAACCAGCTTTCCCCTTCGCGATCCTCGCGAAACAGCTGGACGCCCAGCGCGGTCTTCTCAAGCGGCGGAATGCCCTCGGCCCTCAAATAGACTTCGTAAGCGTCGCCCACATCAGGCCGGGTGCGGCCGCGCCAAGTGCGCGCGACTGTCGGCGTTGTCGTCATCGATCTTTCTCCTTTTGCACCTCTTCACAAACCTTGTGCTGAGCGATGGACGCGCGCGAGGAAGTCACGCACCAGCGGAAGTACGTCATCGAAATGGGTTTCCAGAAGCCAGTGGCCGGCGCCCTCCACGAGATGGAGTTCTGCTCCCGGCAGGTCGCGTTTGTAGGCTCGGGCCGATGCGGCCGGCATGTAGCCGTCTTCTGGCCCCCAGACGATGAGCGTCGGCGGCTGTCTTTCGCGCAAATAGGCCTGGTATCGCGGGAACCAGTCGAGATTCGCCTCCAGCTTCTCCATCAAGCCCACCGCCAGCCGCCGACGCAGCGGCGTATCCATGAGCGGCCAGTGGAGTTTCCATAGATCCGGTGGCATTCGCTCGGCCACGGCGTCAGCCACCTCACCGATAAACTCGTGCCGGAAACCCTCCTCGCTCACCGCCTCCTCCAGCGGACGATGCTTCTCAGGTGTTTTCTCGGTCCAATAGGCCTTGATAGCCGCATATTTCGGGCCGAGCACGTCTTCGTAGACGTCGCCGTTCTGAATGATCAACGCGGTGATGCGTTGCGGATGTGCGATGGCGTGGCGCAATCCGATCTGCGACCCGTAGTCGTGCAACCAGAGCGCATAGCGGGATAGACCGAGCGTATCCGCGAAAGCCGTCAGAAATCCTGCATAGGCATCGAAATCATAGCCGAATGCCGAGAAGTCGGGCGTCGCGCTGTAGCCAAAGCCCGGGAAATCCGGCGCAAAGGTACGCCAGCGATCGGCCAATGCCGGCATTAGCCTCCGAAATTGATAGGACGAGCAGGGATAGCCGTGCGGCAGCAGAAGCACCGGTGCGTCGGTCGGACCATCCTCGCGATAGAAAATGGTATTTCCGTCAACTTTCACTTGGCGGTGTCGCAACCTTGCCTCCTCGATAGAGCGTTCGAAGACGAGCGCATTGGGCTTCCAATACCTCTCGTCGTTTACGATGCTCGCGCTGGAAGGTTCCGTGCCAAACGGCGGTCAAGGAAAGATCGAAAGGGTCACCCGGCGCGGAACGCCGGGAATGAACCCAATGCAGGCCCAGCATGGGATCAAGATTTCGACGATGGAATCCGGCATACAAAGCAACTACCCTGCCCCAATCCGCTCATCATGCGTCGGCGGGACTGAAGGCGATCAGAAATGACCACTCGATCTTCCTTTCTGGGCTTGCCCGATCGCCTTGCCGATGGCAGGGCGCCCGGCGCAGTGATCTTCGGAGCTGGTCACGGCAGCACCTATCCCGGCAAAGACAGTGGCAGCCATGCCTTGGCCGCCGATGCCATCCGTGTTGCAAGCCAGGGTGATGCCGCGCTCATTGAGCATTGGGATTTCGATCTCGGCGGCCCGCTGTTCGACGGCAGGCCGATCTGCTGCGTCGACGCCGGCGACATCCTGACCACCATGCATGACAATGCCGGCAACCGCGCCCGGATCGAGGCGAAGACGCGCGAGGTCCTGTCATTGCCGGCCGTGCCCATCCTGCTCGGCGGAGACGATTCCGTGGTCATTCCCTTCCTCGCCGGCTTCGCGGATCACGGGCCTGTCTGGATCCTGCAGATCGACGCCCATATCGACTGGCGCGACGAGGTGCATGGCGAACGCTACGGCTACTCCAGCCCGATGCGTCGGGCGAGCGAGATGGCGCATGTCGCCGGCATGGTGCAGGTCGGACTGCGCAGCGTCGGCAGCGCACGCCTCACGGAGATCGAAGCGGCGCGGCACTATGGCAGCCGTTTCGTCACCGCGCGCGAGGTCCACACCCTGGGTGTCGAAGCGGCGCTCAGGCACATCCCGGAGGGAGCGCGGGTCGTCGTCACCCTGGACCTTGACAGCCTCGATCCCAGCATCATGCCGGGCGTAGCAGCGCGTACTCCCGGCGGCCTCACCTACACCCAGGTCATCGATCTCATTGCCGGCTTGGGCAAGTGGGCGAGGATCGCCGGATTCGATCTTGTGGAGTTCTATCCGCCAGCCGACATTGACGGCCTGTCGGCGCTGACCGCCGCGCGCCTCCTCGTCAATGTCATCGGCGCCGTGGTCCGGCAGGTTTGAAACCCGACCTGAGATCGAATACGGCCCCTGTCCGGCCTGCAGGAAACTTTACCGAGGCCCCTGCTCCAGCCTGATCCGGTAACTCAGCGAACGCTTCGCACCCGGCGCGATCAGCATCAGGCCGGGTTTGTCGGTGAACTCTCCGTCGAAATCCAGCGGGCTGGCCATGCCGTGCCAAGGCTCGATGCACAGGAACGGTGCGCCGCCGGGTTTGGACCAGATGCCCAGTTCCTGAAATCCCTGCCATGAGACCTCGATCGCCGGACCAGTCTCGGCGCCGTAGCGAACGCTGTTGCTGGCCGGCCGGTCCAGGATCACGGCGTCTTCGTCGAACAGCCGTTCGGAGAGCTCGACGATATTGCCTCTGACAGGCGTCGGCTGCGGTGTTGCTGTGAGCAGGCCATCCTTCAGCCGGCGGATCGGTGTTGGCTCGTCATCGGAAAAGGTCAGCCGATAATCCGTTTTGGCCAGATCCGGCAGCAGCGGCCAATTGAATGCCGGATGCGCCCCGATCGAGGCCGGCATCGGCTCGTCTCCGGAGTTGGTGACCTCCAATCCTATCCCGAGTTGGCCCTCGCCCAGCCTATAGGTCACGGCCAGGCGGAATGCGAACGGGTAGTGGGTTCGGGTTTCCGTGTCGTCGGTGAGCACCAGCGTACAGGATCGAGGCCCCCTCTGCGCCCACATAAACGGCTTGTCGCGGGCGAAGCCGTGTTGCGTCATCGGATAGGTCCGACCGCGATGGCGCAGTTGATCGCCCTTCAGCCGGCCGACGATCGGAAACAGCACCGGTGAATGGCGCCGCCAGGCCGGTCCGGCCTGCCACAGGAACTCAAATCCTTGCGCATCCCTTAGCGAAACCAGTTCGGCGCCTTGCCCGGCAATAGTCGCCGATATGCCGTCGCCATGAAGCGTCAGGCTGTCCTGTTCCATATGTCCTCGCGGTCAGTCTGGTGTGGCCGGCAGGCTAGCAAATGGCCAGGAGTGAACTCAAGGCGGCGGACGCAGCATTTCACACAGTCGCGATGAACTTCGATGGCGCCACGGGCCGGGCGCGATCTCAGATGAAAAAGTGGCCGGAGGTTTCCCTCCGGCCACGGCAAGATGCCAGCTGTTTCCTGCTACGGTTCGGATTATTCCCGCTCGCCGGTGAAATTCAGCAGCAACTGGAAGATGTTGATGAAGTTCAGATAGAGTGAGAACGCGCCGAAGACGGCGAGCTTCTGCCGCGACTCCGCATCGAAATTCTCCGCATACTGCTCCTTGATCGTCTGCGTGTCCCAGGCGGTCAGGCCGATGAACACGGCGATGCCGATCACCGAGATGGCGAACTGCAGCGCGGTCGAGCCGAGGAAGATGTTGACGATGCTGGCGATCACCACGCCGATCAGGCCCATGATCAGGAAGGACGAGAACTGGGTCAGGTCGCGCTTTGTCGTGTAGCCATAGAGGCTGGTGGCACCGAACATGGTCGCGGCGATGAAGAAGGTGCGCGCGATGCTGATTCCGGTGAAGACCAGGAACACCGAGGCCAGCGACAGGCCCATGACGGCACAGAAGGCCCAGAACATTGCCTGCGCGCTTGCCGCCGACATGGTCTGCATTTTGAACGAGAACAAGAGCACGAAAGCGAGCGGCGCCAGCATCACCACCCATTTCAGCGGGCTGGAAAAGATCGGCACATAGAGAGCCGGCGTCGACGACACCAGCAAGGCGACAAGGCCCGTAACCACCAGGCCGAGGCCCATATAATTGTAGACGCGCAGCATGTGCTGGCGCAGGCCCTCGTCATAGACGGCTCCGGTCCGGACGCCCGTGCCCACGCGGTATCCAAGATTGGGCGTATTCATTTTGAGGTCTCCTTTGTGGATGGGTCAGTAAAGCGTTCTGGCGAGCGTTTCGGCGGTGCGGTCGAGATCATGAACCCCGCTCTTCGCGACAACCGCGTAGGCGACATCGCCGATCTGGAAATAGGCCGAGGAGATATCGCCGGAGGGCGCGACGGTCGGTTTGACCACATCAAAAGTGCCCGGCCGGATCGCGAACAGCGACACCAGGCCCATCTCCTTCGTTTCAACCGCGATCTCGACGCTCGGGCCGAAGCGCGACGGATAGATCTGCACGTCGCGGACCTTCCAGTCCTTCGGCAGCGACGGCATGACGATGGCGGTGGCGGCGCGGATCTCGCCGGCATTGTAATTGGGCGCCTCGGCCTGCGAGGGCATGTTCTCGCGCAGCAGCGTCGTCCTGTGTGCCTGGACAGCCTCGTCGACATAGGCGGGCGGCTGCGGCGAAGCGACGACCTTTGTCACCGACATCGGCCCGACGATACCGTTGGCGAGCCAGCCGGCGGCAACGAAGGCGGTGACCGCTGCGGCGCGTTGCAGCACGCCGAAGATGCGGCCCCGGCCAAGTCCCCTCTCCAGCCGCCGCGCTGCATCGGCCGTCGCCGGCCGCGCCATGCCCTTGGAGCCGGCCAGCGCCACGCGCAGTTCGTCGCGGGTGCGCAGATCAGACATCACGCGCGCGGCCGCCTCCGGACGCGCGGACAGGAAAGCCTCGACCTCGATGCGGCGGGCGACATCAAGCTGGTCGTCGACATAGGCGTCGAGATCGGCGTCCGTAACCGGGTCGACAAGAGCGGTCATGAGTCACCTCCCACGATCCTGAGATGATTTTTGCCGCGCGCCGGCGCTTCTTCCATCTGGCGCAAGGCCGCGCGCGCCCGGCCGATACGCGACATCAGCGTGCCCAGCGGCACGCCACTGGCGTTGGCGGCCTGCTGATAGGAGAGCCCCTCGATGGCGACCAGATGCAGCGCCGAGCGCTGCTCTGCCGGCAGGCTGAAAAAGGCTTCGCGCACCTGCGCCAGGCGCACGGAATGTTCCTGCGGCGCCGGCGTGCTGCCGTCGGCCAGATATCCGGCTTGTTCGAGACGTGCCGCTTCCGAGCGGCGCGAACGCATGCGGTCGATGAAGGTGTTGTGGACGATCGACAGCAGCCATGCCCGCAGGTTGCCGCCGGAGCGGAAGGTGCCGCGACGCTCATAGGCGCGCACCAGCGCGTCATGCACGAGATCCTCGGCCTCGACGCCGTCGCGCGTCAGCGAGCGCGCGTAGCGCCGCAGCGACCCGAGCTGTCCTATGATGTCAAAGCGTGGCATCGACGGTTTCATGTCCTGTTTACGGAGCATGTGAGGGTTTTAATCCCGGGGGGGCCACTTTTCTTTGCTGGAGGATATCGCCGCGGCTCGCGTCTCAGCTCCCAAGCGGTTTTGCCGGTTTGAGAGCTGTTACGCCGCAGGCGCGCAGCATCCACCTGCGGCCATCGCTGCGAAAATCGGTGATGCTCAGCGGCTCGACGTCGATCTTCCAACTGGCGGCAAGCGGCGCGCTGAGAACATGCAGGATCGCTGTGCGGATGACGCTGGCATGCGTCACGGCGATCGTGTGACCACGTTCGGCGATCAATCGATCCATCAATCCAGCGGCCCGTTGGGCAACGTCGGCCAGCGATTCACCACCATAGGGGGCCGCATTCGGATCCGTGCGCCAGGCGGCGATCTCGTCCGGCTGTAGCGCCTGCACCTCGTCGAAGCTCTCGCCTGCCCATCGACCGTAGTTCTGGTCTGCCAGCATCGGATCGACAGACGCATCCAGCGATAGCGCCTCCGCGGTCTGACAGGCGCGAAGCGCCGGCGCTGTCCACACACGGTCGGCCCGACGCAGCGTCCCACTCATCGCCTTTGCCAATGCCCGCGATCGTGGCTCCAGCGGTTCATCCGAAGGAAACGATCCTTTCCGGGTCGCCGCCGTGGCGCCGGCGCAGATCATGGTCAGACGGACGAGCATGGAGCATGCTTTCTCTGAAGTTTGTGGAAGCTGCACCAACAGGTGCCGCCTTTCGCGTCGGCGCACCGAAACCTCTGGTGAAACCTGGCCAATTTGCGTATCACTCCGCCGCGCCAACGGAACCATAATGATGTTCGAAGACCTGCAGCCAGCTCCCGCCGACAAAATTCTTGCGCTGATCGGCCTCTATCGCGCCGATCCACGCCTTGGCAAGGTCGACCTCGGCGTCGGCGTCTATAAGGATCGCGACGGCAAGACGCCGGTCATGCGCGCCGTGCGCGAAGCCGAGAAGCGGCTGCTGGAGCGACAGGATACAAAGACCTATCTCGGCCTTGCCGGCGATACCGCTTTCAACACTGTGATGGCTAAGCTCGCCTTCGGTCCGGGTGCGGACCTGTCGCGCATCCGTGCGGCACAGGCGCCCGGCGGCTCCGGCGCGCTGCGGCTGGTGGCGGAACTGCTCAAGCGCACACGGTCGGACGCGACAGTCTGGGTCTCCGACCCGACCTGGCCGAACCATATGCCGGTGATGCGTGCCGCCGGCCTGCGGATTCGCGAATACCCCTATTTCGATGCGGCCTCGGGTGCGGTTCGTTTCGACGCCATGCTGGCTGCATTGCGGACGGCCGACAGCGGCGACGTGGTGCTGCTGCATGGCTGCTGCCACAACCCGACCGGCGCCAATCTGGATGCGGTTCAGTGGGAGGCCGTCACGGATCTGATCGTCGAGCGTGGCTTGCTGCCGTTTGTCGACATCGCCTATCAGGGCTTTGGTGACGGCCTCGAGGCCGACGCCCTCGGCTTGCGGCTGCTGGCCGCGAAAGTCCCGGAAATGGTCGTCGCGTCGAGCTGCTCGAAGAATTTCGCCGTCTACCGCGACCGTGTCGGCGCGGCGATGGTCCTGGCCAGGGACGGCGCGCAGGCAGACGTCGCGATGAGCCAGATGCTGTCGGCGGCGCGCGCTATGTATTCGATGCCGCCGGACCATGGCGCAGCCGCGGTGCGCATCGTGCTGGAGGACGCCACGCTGCGTGCCGACTGGGAAGCAGAGCTCGAAGAGATGCGCCTGCGTATGCTGAGGCTTAGGGTTGCGTTCGCCGAGGCGCTGCGCCGGCAATCCAACTCCGACCGTTTCGACTTCGTTGCCAGCCATCGCGGCATGTTCTCCCGGCTTGGCCTCACGGAAGCGCAGGTCGAACGGCTGCGCGCCGAGCACGCCGTCTACATGGTCGGCGACAGCCGCATCAACGTGGCCGGCCTGCCCGAGGACGGCATGGATGACCTCGCCAAGGCGGTCGTTTCCGTGCTCGACTGACGAAGCGGATGCGGTGCAATTGTGGACAAGGTCCCCTCGCCGGCTGACAGCGTTGGCAGCGCGGCGGTTCGCGCTGTAGCATCCGCTACATGACGCCATCGAAAGACATTTCACGCCTGATCGAGATCATGGCGGCGTTGCGCGCGCCGAAGACCGGCTGCCCGTGGGACATCGAGCAGAATTTCTCCACCATCGCCCCCTATACGATCGAAGAGGCCTATGAAGTGTCGGACGCCATCGCGCGCGGCGATCTCGACGACCTGCGCGACGAGCTTGGCGACCTCCTGCTGCAGGTCGTCTACCATGCCCAAATGGCGCAGGAGGCCGGTGAATTCGCGTTCCCTGACGTGGTCCAGGCCATCACAACCAAGATGATCCGCCGCCATCCGCACGTCTTTGGCGACGAGAAGGCTCGCAGCGCCGGCATGGCCAAGGGCATGTGGGAGAAGATCAAGGCGCAGGAGAAGGCCGAGAAGCGGCAAGCCCGCCTCGCGCGTGGCCTCGACCCGGAGGACAATGGCAAGGGATTCCTGGACAGTGTTCCGGTCGCGCTGCCCGCCTTGACGCGAGCCTTGAAGCTTCAGGAAAAGGCCGCCCGTGTCGGCTTCGACTGGAGCGAGGCTGCTCCCATCCTGGATAAAATCGAAGAAGAGATCGGGGAGCTGCGCGAGGCTCTGGCCAAGGGCGAAACGGCTGAGATCAAGGACGAGTTCGGCGACATGTTGTTTGCCGTCGTCAATCTCGGTCGTCACCTCAAGCTCGATTCGGAGGCGGCGCTGAGCGGAACGAACGAAAAATTCCGCTCGCGCTTTCACTATGTCGAGCAGGCCCTGGAAAAATCAGGCGGCTCGCTAGAGGAAGCTACCCTGGAGGAAATGGAAGCGCTCTGGCAGGACGCAAAAACCGCGAAGTAAGCCTATAGCTCGGCAATCCCAGACAAAAACCGCAATACACTTTCCCTGGAATTGCCGCGCCTTAGACGTTGTTTTTGCGGCGCAACCGGCTTTCGATCTCTTCACGGGCGCTTTGCGTGGCCTGGAGCGAGATGGTGGCGCTGCCATCGTCATTGTCGGTTCGCGAAACGACATCACCATTGCGGTAGAGCCAGTCGAGAAGCCCGAACTGGGCCGGCTCGATCGTCACCGTCAGATCTTGCAGCTCGCCGGCCATCCGCGTTTCGATGATCGCTTTCAGCGCATCGATGCCCTCGCCTGATACCGCCGATATTGCGATTGGCGGCTCCTTGCTGCCGTCGGCGCCGTCGGCGAGCAGCCGCTGCCTGTTGCCTTCGTCCAGCAGGTCGATCTTGTTCCAGACTTCGATCACGCGCTTGGTGTCGCTGGCGTCGACACCGAGGTCGGCGAGGATGCGCTCGACATCCTCGGCCTGCGCCGCCGTGTCGGGATCGGAAATGTCGCGCAGATGGAGGACGAGATCGGCCTCGACCACCTCTTCCAAGGTCGCCCGGAAAGCCGCGATCAGATGCGTCGGCAGGTCCGAGATGAAGCCCACCGTGTCGGAAAGAATAATCGGCGTGCCGTGCGGCAGGCGCACGCGGCGCAGCGTGGGATCAAGCGTGGCAAACAGCATGTCCTGCGCCAGCACCCCTGCTCCGGTCAGCTTGTTGAACAACGTCGACTTCCCGGCGTTGGTGTAGCCGACGATCGCCACCACTGAAAACGGCACCTTCTTGCGTTTGGCGCAATGCAGGTCGCGAGTGCGGCGCACGGTTTCCAGCTCATGCTTCAGCTTTATGATCTTTTCCTGCAACTGACGCCGATCGGATTCGATCTGCGTTTCACCGGGGCCGCCGAGGAAGCCGGCACCACCACGCTGACGCTCCAGGTGGGTCCAACTGCGCACCAGGCGGCCCTTCTGGTAGTTGAGATGGGCAAGCTCGACCTGCAGCGTGCCTTCCTTGGTGCGCGCCCGCTCGCCGAAGATCTCCAGGATCAACCCCGTGCGATCCAGCACCTTGGCGTTGAATTCCTTCTCGAGATTGCGCTGCTGCACCGGGGTCAGGGGATGGTCGACAATGACCACTTCCGCGTGACCCTCCTTCACGATTTGGCCGAACTCCTCGACCTTGCCGCTGCCGAGCAACGTCGCCGGACGTGGATCGTTGACGGTTACGACCGCTGTATGGATCAGATCAAGGTTGATGGCTCGGGCAAGGCCGACTGCTTCGTCGTGGCGCGCCTCGGCCGAGCGCGTCAGCCGGGGACGGCTCGTGTCATCGTCATTACGCGGTTGGCGGGTAAGCACAGGCACAATGACAACGGCCCGCGTCGGACCCTTGGCTTCCGTCCCGGGATGATGCGCTGGTTTTCCGCGAACCGTGCCGTCCGCGTCCTTCTCACGTGCCAATCAGGCGCCCTGGCTTTCCTCGCCATCGAACATCTGAACCGGCTGGCTCGGCATGATCGTGGAGATGGCGTGCTTGTAGACGAGCTGGGAGTGGCCGTCGCGGCGCAACAGGACGCAGAAGTTGTCGAAGGAAGTGACCACGCCGGTCAGCTTCACGCCGTTGATAAGGAAGATGGTGAGCGGGTTCTTGCTCTTGCGAACTGAATTCAGGAACAGGTCCTGAAGGTTTTGCGATCGTTCCGCCATTGTTTTTGTCTTTCGCCGATCCCCTTCGGTTTGCAGCCAATGCGCCAAATTAACGGGCACATGTCAAGCGCGCAAACACCCTCTTGCCGTCAGTAACGACAAGCAGAACGAGATATATTGATGTTCATTCCACCTGTGCGGTTATCAGGCTGGACTTTTTTCCGCAATGTCAAAAAAGGCCTGCCGCAACGAAAGTGTTATTGAGCCGGGGTGCCCATTGGCTATGGGATCACCGTCAATGGTCACGATTGGCATGGCAATAGTCGTCGCTGAACTGATGAATGCTTCGCGAGCCGTCTTGGCCTCGGCAACGGAAAATCCACGCTCCTCGATCTTCAGGCCAAGTTTCGCCGCGACTTCGAACATGGTGGTGCGCGTGATTCCGCGCAGAATGCCATGTTCGGCCGGCCTGGTGACCAGAACCCCATCCCTGGTAACGATCCAGGCGTTCGACGAGCCACCTTCCTTGACGTTGCCATCCGTGTCCACGAACCAGGCTTCCTGAGCGCCGGCCTCCTTGGCCTTCTGCTTGGCCAATACATTGGGCAGCAGCCCGGTGCTCTTGATGTCGACACGGTCCCAGCGGTTCTCGGGTACGGTAATGACGGCGATACCAGTCTCAGCCCGTTTCGTGCCGGCGGCAGGATCCGCCTTCCTGGCGGTCACCACCAAGGCCGGCTTCGTGTCCGCCGCCGGAAAGACGAAATCGCGGCTGGCGACACCGCGCGTTACCTGAACATAGACCAGACCGTTGACGACATGATTGCGGTTGACCACCTCGCGCAGGATCAGCGGCAACACATTGCGTGTCACCGGCCAGGTGATCGACAGTTCGGTCAGTGAGCGGTTCAGCCGGGCAAGGTGCCGCGGCATGTCGACGATGAAGCCGCGCGCCACCTCGCAGACCTCATAGACACCGTCGGCGAATTGATAGCCGCGATCCTCGATATGCACGGAAGCGTCGGCATGAGCGACGTAGCGCCCGTTGACATAGGCAATGCGCGGCATTGGCGACCCCTGGAAAATTCTCGGGCTTTCTTATGCGATTCCGTCGCCGCCGTAACCGGCAAATGCTTGGCCCAGGCGCGTCTGACGGACGCCGCGCGTCAGACGCCCAGCGACTTCAGCTTGCGATGCAAGGCGGAGCGCTCCATGCCGATGAACTCGGCCGTCTTCGAGATGTTGCCGCCGAACCGGTTGATCTGGGCGATCAAGTAGTCCTTTTCGAACTGTTCTCGTGCCTCGCGCAGCGGAAGCGCCATAATGTGCTGGTCCGACTGGTTGGGCGTGCGCGGCATGACATCGCCGATTTCGGACGGCAGCAGATCCGCGGTGATCGGCGCGTCGACGTCCTCGCCGCGCGCCAGGATCATCAGCCGCTCGACATTGTTGCGCAGCTGACGCACGTTGCCCGGCCAATTGTGCGCCTGCAGCACGGCCAGCGCATCGTCGCCGATACGGCGCGGCTTGATGCCGGCCTGGCGGGCGATCTGCTTCATGAAATTGTCGACGAGATAGGGAATGTCCTCGCGCCGCTCGGCCAGCCCCGGCACCATGACCGGAACTACGGCGAGACGGTGGTAAAGATCCTCGCGGAAACGCCCGTCGGCGATCATCGCCTCCAAGTTCTGCGAGGTCGAGGAAATGATGCGGACATCGACCTTGACCCGCTTTGTGCCGCCCACCCGCTCGAACTGCTGTTCGACCAGAACGCGCAAAATCTTGTTCTGCGTCTCGCGCGGCATGTCGGCCACTTCGTCGATGTAAAGAATGCCGCGATGGGCTTCCTCCAGCGCTCCCACCTTGCGTTCGACGCCGTTCGATTCTGTGCCGAACAGTTCGATCTCCATGCGTTCGGGCGTGATGTTGGCGGCGCTCAGCGTCACGAACGGCGCGCCCTTGCGGGTCGACAGCGTATGGATGGCGCGGGCCGCCAGTTCCTTGCCCGAGCCCGAGGGACCAATGATCATCACGCGGCTGTTGGTCGGCGCGACGCGCTCGATGGTCTGGCGCAACTGGCTCATCGCCGACGACATGCCGATCAGGTCGAAGGTCTCGCCGCTGCGCAGCTTGAGGTCGGAAACCTCGCGGCGCAATTTCGAGGTCTCGAGCGCACGTTCGGCAATGAGGATCAGCCTGTCGGCCTTGAACGGCTTCTCGATGAAATCATACGCGCCGCGACGGATGGCGGAAACCGCGGTTTCGATGTTGCCGTGGCCTGAAATCATCACCACGGGCAGGTTCGGGTGCATGGTCTTGATCTCGTCGAGCAACGCCAATCCGTCCAGGCGCGAGCCTTGCAGCCAGATGTCCAGGAAGATCAGCCTCGGCGCTCGATCCGCGATGGCCGCCAGTGCGCTGTCGGCATCGAATGCCGTGCGGGTTTCGTGACCCTCGTCGCTCAGGATGCCTGCGACGAGTTCCCGGATGTCTTCCTCGTCATCGACGATGAGAATATCAGACGCCATTATCGACCTTTTCAGTTTCTCTTTCGTGGTCCGCCCTGCTTTCGCCGCGCGGCAGCGCAGCGGCCGCGGGCGGCAGGATGATGCTGATCATCGCGCCGCGCCCGCCGTGGAAATCAGCAGGTGCATCATGGAGCTCCAGCCTGCCGCCATGGTCCTCCACGATCTTCTTGACGATAGCGAGACCAAGCCCGGTGCCTTTTTCACGTGTGGTCATATAAGGCTCCAGCAACCGTTGGCGATTCTCACGCGGCAGGCCTTTGCCGTTGTCGATGACGTCGATGCGAATCGCGCCATTCTGACGCCCGGCTTGAATCCGGATTATGCCGTGCGAACCGTCCTTCTGTTCCAGCCCGTCGATCGCTTCGGCCGCATTCTTGATCACATTGCCGAAGGCCTGGGCCATCAACCGGCTGTCGAAAGTGCCCTTGAGCGGCTCATTGCCGAATGTCCGCTCGAACGTGATATCGGCGCGGCTGACTTCGACCAGGAAGGAAGCTTCGCGCAGTGATTCGCGCAGGTCGATGGCCTTCATCTCGGGCTTTGGCATGCGCGCGAAAGCCGAGAACTCGTCGACCATGCGGCCGATGTCCTCCACCTGCCGGATGATGGTGTCGGTACACTGGTCGAAAACTTCGCGGTCTTCGGTGATGACCTTGCCATAGCGGCGCTTGATACGCTCGGCGGAAAGCTGGATCGGGGTCAGTGGATTCTTGATCTCGTGGGCGATGCGCCGCGCCACGTCGGCCCAGGCGGATGAACGCTGGGCCTGAACCAGATCAGTGATGTCATCCACCGTCACGACATAGGATTTTTCCTCAGAGCCGTCGTCGCCGGCCTCGATGGTGACCTGCACATTGAAGGTCCGTTCGGCGCCGGCGCGATAGAAAGTCACCTGCTCGCGGTAGACCGGCTTGCCGGACTTGCGGCCGATCTCGAAGACACGGCCGACATGCGGCAGGAGCGCGGAAAGGTTTTGCCCAAGTGCCGCGCTGGCGGAAATGGCCAGCATCGATTCGGCAGATCGGTTGACGATGGTAACGATGCCGTAAGGGTCGACGCCGATGACGCCGGCGGTAACACCGGCAAGCACGGCTTCCGAAAAGCGCCGCCTCTCGTCGATCAGGTCCTTCGCCGACAGGATCTCGTTGCGCTGTGATTTGAGCTCCAGCAGCATCTTGTTGAAGGTATCGCCGAGCGAGGCGACATCGCCATCGGACGGCCGCACCGGCACCGCGACATCGAGATTGCCGGTCGCGACTTCGTCGGCGGCGCCGATCAGCTGGCGGATTGGCCGCACCAGCCGGTCGGCGACGGCTATGCCGGTCCAGATCGCCGACAGGATAATGATCAGGGTCAGCGACAGGTAGGGCAGCGCAAATGCCACTTGCGAGGTGCGCCTGTTGTCCTCGAGATTGCGATACTCGTCGGTGTTGGACCTGACGATCTGCCGCGCCTTGATCACCTCTGGGTCGACCAGACGGATGGTGTAGAGATAGAGGCCCTCGATCTCACGCAACTTGACGATGGCGCCCATAATGTTGCGCGTGCGCGGCTCAATCAGCACCGGCTTGCCGTCGGTGGCAGTGGCAACCGCGCCCTCCGGCGGTTCCGGCATGGCGAAATCGGCATCGGTCTTGGCGCTCATGACGAAGGAGCCGTCGGGCTTGATCAGCGCGGCGTGCGCCAGCGAGCGGCCTACGGCTTCCTTGTTCATGAGATCGAGAAAGCCGGTGCGATCGAGGCCATAAAGCGAGCGGGAGGCATCGAGATCGTAGGCCATCGACAACGTCGTGCCCTGCAGGTTGCGCGCGTTCTCCTGCACATAGGCGTCGGCGATCGACAATGAAGAATTGACGATTGTCTTGGTGCGAATCTCGAACCAGCGATCAAGGCCGATATCGAGTGTGATCGAGGCGATGATCGCCACCATGATGGCGGGAATGGCAGCAACCAGCGCGAACATGGCAACGATGCGCACATGCAGGCGCGAAGCCGCCTTGCCATGGCGGCGGGCCATGACGATGCGATGCACCTCGCGCCCGACCAGCGCAATCAGGAAGATCACGAAGGCGGCGTTGAGTGCGATCAGCGCCCAGGTTGCCTTGGCGTCCGGCGCAATCGGCGTCGCTCCGACCAGTATGGCGAACGAAATAGCCGCCATGGCCAGGGCGCCGACGACCGCGATCACGCCGGGCAGCGCCAGCAGCCGGCGTCCGTCGCGCGCGCCGGGTTCGCTGAAAAGCGGTTGGTTGAGTACAGGTGTCTGCGGAGCCATGTCGCCGTGTAGAGCCAGTGATTGCATCCGATCTATGCAACGCATTGTGGCGATTATGCAACAAGTGTGACGGCGACGGGACTCTTTCCCCGTTCGGTCCCCTGAAAAGATCGTGTGCCGGCGCCGGCTCAGGTCTGGCGGGATGACTTATAGACGTTGACGCCCAATTCGCGAATCTTCTTGCGCAAGGTGTTACGGTTGAGGCCCAAGAGCTCCGCGGCCTTGATCTGGTTGCCGCGGGTTGCCGTCATCGAAGCCAGCACCAACGGATATTCGACTTCGGACAGAATGCGCTCGTAGAGACCGGCGGGCGGCAATTCGCCCGCGAAGGAAGCGAAATAGCGCTGCAGGAAGTGCTCCACTGCCTGGCCAATGGAAAGATCGTCGGGAATGAGGTTGCCGGCGCCTGGTACCACCGGGCGCTCACCTGTCTTGAGCTCCGCCTCGATGATCTCGGCGGAAATCTCGTCCTGCGAATAAAGCGCGGCGAGCCTGCGAACGAGGTTTTCCAGCTCGCGCACATTGCCTGGCCACGGATAGCGCTTCATCAGTTCGATGCCGCCGGAAGAGATACGCTTGGTCTGCAGCCCCTCCATTTCGCCAAGCTTGAAGAAATGGCGCACCAGATCGGGCACATCCTCGGAGCGCTCGCGCAGCGCCGGCAACCTGAGCGGCACGACGTTGAGGCGATAGAAAAGGTCTTCACGGAAGAGGCCCTGATTGATCAGCGTGCGCAGGTCCTTGTTGGTGGCAGCGACGATGCGCACATCGGTCTTGATCGGCGTGCGGCCGCCGACCGTCGTGTACTCGCCCTGCTGCAGGACGCGCAGCAGGCGCGTCTGCGCCTCCATCGGCATGTCGCCGATCTCGTCGAGGAACAGCGTGCCGCCCTCTGCCTGCTCGAAGCGGCCGGTCGAGCGGTTCTGCGCGCCGGTGAACGCGCCCTTCTCGTGGCCGAACAATTCCGATTCGATCAGGTCGCGCGGGATCGCCGCCATGTTGATGGCAACGAATGGACCGCCACGGCGGCGTCCATACTCATGCAGCGCGCGCGCCACCAGTTCCTTGCCGGTGCCCGATTCGCCCGAGATCATCACCGTCAGGTCGGTCTGCATCATGCGCGCCAGCATGCGGTAGATGTCCTGCATGGCGGCCGAACGGCCGACCAGCGGCATCGTCTCGGGCTGCTCTTCTTGCCGAGCATCGATCTTCGGCCGCCGGGGCTCGGATAGCGCGCGATTGACGATGTTGAGGAGTTCGGTCAGGTCGAAGGGCTTCGGCAGATATTCGTAGGCGCCTGTCTCGGAAGCGCGGATCGCCGTCATGAAGGTGTTCTGGGCGCTCATGACGATGACGGGTAGCTCCGGCCGCGCCTTCTTGATGCGCGGCAGCATGTCGAAAGCGTTCTCGTCCGGCATCACGACGTCGGTGATGACGAGGTCACCCTCGCCTGCCGCCACCCAACGCCACAGGGTCGAGGCGTTGGAGGTGACGCGCACCTCGTGACCGACACGCGACAGGGCCTGATTGAGTACGGTGCGGATCGCCGCATCGTCGTCGGCGACGAGAATATTGCCGCGAACCGTCATTTGCGGTCTCCTTCGCCGTCTTGATCGGCGCCCAGCGCCGTTTCTTTCCAGGCCGGCATCAGGACCCGGAACGTTGTCGCGCGCGGCGTCGAATCGCATTCGATGATGCCGCCATGTTCGCCGACGATCTTGGCCACCAGCGCCAGCCCCAGCCCCGAGCCGTTCGGCTTGGTGGTGATGAAGGGATCGAACAGGATCGGCAGGATATCTTCCGAGACGCCGGACCCATTGTCGCGCACGCAGAACTCCAGCGGCAGCGATACGCGGTCCTGCGTGCCCGGGACCGAAACCCGAATACCGGGCCGGAAGGCGGTGGACAGCACGATTTCGCCCTGCGGATCGCTGCCGATTGCCTCGGCGGCGTTCTTGATCAGGTTGAGGAACACCTGGATCAGCTGGTCGCGGTTGGCGAATACCGGAGGCAATGAAGGATCATAATCCTCCAATATCTTGATTTTCTTCGCGAAACCATTCTTTGCGATCGCTTTCACATGATCGAGCACGACGTGGATGTTAACGGGATAGCGATCGATCGGCCGCTCGTCGGAAAACACCTCCATACGGTCTACCAGTGACACGATGCGGTCCGTCTCGTCGGTAATCAGCCGCGTCAGCGCGCGATCCTCATCGGATGCGGACAGTTCGAGCAGCTGGGCAGCACCCCTGATACCGGAGAGCGGGTTCTTGATCTCATGCGCGAGCATCGCCGCCAGGCCGGTCACCGAGCGCGCGGCGCCGCGATGCGTCATCTGCCGGTCGATCTTGTCGGCCATCGACCGCTCCTGGAACATGACGACGACGGAGCCCGGAAATTCCGGCACCGGCGCGACATAGAGATCGACGACCTTTTCGATGCCGAGGCGCGGTGACGAGACGTCGACCCGATACTCGTTGACGGGCGCGCGGCGCTCGCGCACCTGGGCGACCAGCGTCAGCAACGGGCTGCCGAAGGGTATGAGCTTGGACAGGGTGTTGCGCGCCAGCATGGTCGCGCTGGAGCGAAAGAAATCCTCGGCATCGGCGTTGGCGAAGGTGATGAAGCCTTCCTCGCTGAGCATGATCACCGGGCGGCGGATCGTGTTCAGCACGATCTGGGCGGCATCGGCCATTTCGGTGCCCTGGCCAGCGGTGGCGGTCATGCGGCGCTCCGCAGGTTCAAGGTTTGCGGATCGCGCGAAAACACATCGCGCAGCAAGGTAATGACGCGAGCCGGCTCGGGTGCGGTCATTATCGCTTTTCTACTCTCGCCAGCGACACCGCCGGCATGTCGATCGAGATACCAGCCCAGATGCTTGCGCGCCTGCCGCAGGCCGCTCTCGATGCCGTAAAGAGCCAGCATGTCCTCGTAATGGGCGACGACATAGTCGGCGAGCCCTTGCGGGGTCTCGGGAATGCCGGATGAAAATGTCCCGCCGGCAGCCGCAGCGATGCTGCCGGCGACCCACGGCGCGCCGTAATGGGCGCGGCCGACCATCACTGCGTCGGCGCCGGATTGTTCGAGAATGACCGAGGCTTCAGCCTGGGAGCAGACATCGCCATTGGCGACGACCGGGATGGAAACGGCCTCCTTGACGCGAGCGATGGCGCGCCAATCCGCCTTGCCCTGATAGAACTGGCAGCGTGTACGACCATGAACCGTGACCATCCTGACGCCCGCCAGCTCGGCACGGCGGGCCAGCACGGGAGCGTTAAGTGCGGCGTCGTCCCAACCCAGTCGCATCTTGACCGTCACCGGCACCTTGACGGCGGCGACCACGGCCTCGATCAGTGAGAGCGCGTGGTCGAGGTCCAGCATCAATGCCGAGCCGGCATAGCCACCGGTGACCTTCTTGGCCGGACAGCCCATATTGATGTCGATGATGTCGGCGCCCTCGCCGGCGGCGATCCGTGCGCCTTCAGCCATATGCATGGCTTCGCGGCCGGCAAGCTGCACCATATGGACGGGCAGGCCGGAATGACGTATGCGCAGGTCGCAGCCGGCCCTGCCCTTAGCGAGTTCGCCGCTGGCCACCATTTCGGACACGACCAGGCCGGCGCCATGAGCATGGGCGCGTTGTCTGAACGCCTCGTCCGTAATCCCGGACATCGGCGCGAGGAAGACGCGGTTGCGGATTCTCACGCCGCCGACGTCGAGAGGCGCGGCCAATCTGATCAAGTTAACCATGCACAAAAACCAAGCATGTCCATTCGTTGCACATTCTCTAGCCAGATCGAGAGAAATGTGCAACGCGGAATGACGCCACATTAAGGCGCAATTGGGAAAATGCTGGCCTTCGGCCTTAGCCGCGACTAGGACCAGACTGAATGACTGGCGCAACTGAAAATCAGGCTCCGGATCCGGGTGGCAAAGTCGCGGTGGTTATCGTCGCGGCCGGTCGCGGCGCGCGTGCCGGACAGACTGATGGTCCCAAGCAATATCAACGAATTGGCGGACGTGCCGTCATCGCTCGTGTGATCGACATTTTTCTGGCGCACCCGCTTATCGGCCGGATCGTCGTGGCCATTCATGCCGAGGACCAGGAGCTTTTTCGGCAAGCGGTCGGCACCGATGCCGATCGGGTGACGGCAATCGCCGGAGGCGCGACCAGACAGGATTCGGTTCGGCTCGGGCTGCAGGCGCTAAGAAGCTACGCGCCGGACAAGGTCCTCATCCACGACGCCGCGCGCCCCTTTGTCGACATGGATCTGATCGACCGCACCATCGCGGCCATCGGCGAGGGCGAAGGCGCGCTTCCCGCCTTGCCCGTTGCCGACACGCTGAAACGCGAATCGGCCACCGGCATGGTAGGCGAAACAGTCCCCAGGAGCGGGCTGCACGCGGCCCAAACGCCGCAAGGCTTTCCCTTCCTCGCGATCATGACGATGCATGAGGAAGCCTATAACAGAGGCAAAACCGACTTTACCGACGACGCGTCGATCGCTGAATGGATGCAAATGCCGGTGAAGCTCGTTCCCGGCTCGCCGGACAATGTCAAACTCACATGGGCACGGGATATCGCCATGGCGCACCAGCGGCTTTCCAGCGAGCGGGCACACTTTCCCGACATCCGCACCGGCAATGGCTATGACGTCCATGCCTTCGAGCCCGGCAACCATGTCACGCTCTGCGGCGTCGCCATTCCGCACGACAGAAAATTGTCGGGCCATTCCGACGCCGATGTCGGCCTGCATGCCCTGACCGACGCGCTGCTGGCGACTTGCGGGGCCGGCGACATCGGCACGCACTTCCCGCCGTCCGATCCGCAGTGGAAAGGCGCTGCGTCGCGGATATTCGTCGAATATGCGGCAAGACTGGTGCGCGAGCGCGGCGGGCGCATCGCCAATGCCGACATCACGCTGATCTGCGAGGCGCCGCGTGTCGGCCCGCACCGCGAGGCGATGACGGCGGTCCTTTCCCAGATGCTGGGCATTTCCGCCGACCGCATCTCGATCAAGGCGACAACCAACGAGAAGCTCGGCTTCGTCGGCCGCGAGGAAGGCATCGCGGCGATCGCAACCGCCAGCGTAGTGTTTCCCGGCGAGGTTCCGGAATGACCAACAGCGATCTGGCAATCGCCCTGTTTGAGGCCTGCCGGGAGCGCGGTATCATGCTGGCGACCGCGGAAAGCTGCACCGGCGGCATGATCATTGCCGCGCTGACCGACATTGCCGGTTCTTCGGCCGTGGTCGATCGCGGCTTCATCACCTATTCCAATGAAGCCAAGATGGACATGCTCGGCGTGCACGCCGCCACGCTTGACGCCCATGGCGCGGTTTCTCGCGAGACAGCGATCGAAATGGCAGCCGGCGCGCTCGCCCATTCGCGTGCCGGGCTGACCCTGGCCGTCACCGGCATTGCCGGTCCGGGTGGCGGTTCTAGGGAAAAGCCGGTCGGGCTGGTCTGGTTCGGCGTTGCGGTGAACGGCCAGCCCGTGACGGCTGAACGCAAGCTGTTTGCCGACAATGGCCGTGACTTCATCCGCCGGGAAACGGTCAACCATGCACTCGAGCTCGGCTTGCAGGCGCTTGGCGCGAGTCAGGCCGCCGGTGTCTTGCCGTAGATGACGTCGGCGCGTTTTTCGAAAGCCTCGGCGAACATGCGAAAGGCACGGTCGAACATCGTGCCCATCAGCGCACCCAGGATGCGGCTCTTGAATTCATAGTCGATGAAGAAGCGCACGGTGCAGCCGGCACCGTCCGGCTCGAAACGCCAGACATTGCTCAGATATTTGAACGGGCCATCAATGTATTTCACATCGATTGCGTTGTCTTCGGGCTTGAGCAGCACCTGCGTCGTGAAGGTCTCCCGGATCGCCTTGTAGCCGATGCTCATATCGGCCACGAGGATGGTGCGTCCGTCACGCTCCTTGCGCGAGCGGACCGTCAGCGCTTCGCAAAGCGGCAGGAATTGCGGGTATGTCTCGATGTCGGCGACCAGCGCGAACATCTGCTCAGGCGTGTGGGCGACGCGGCGGGTGGCTTCGAATTTCGGCATGAAACCGGCCCTAAAGCGCGTCGCGTCGAAACGGAGTCATGCGTCGCGCTTCAGAGTCTTTGTCTTTATGCACGTCGTTCTCCCAAAACCGAGGTCACTTTTGGGCGACATGCATTAGAGCGCTTTCATGAGTAGCGCTTCGCGCGCCGCGCGCAGCCGGGCGAAATCGTCGCCGGCGTGATGCGACGAGCGCGTCAGCGGGCTCGATGCCACCAGCAGGAAACCCTTGGTCTTGCCGATCGTCTCGAAGGATTTGAATTCCTCGGGCGTGACGAAACGGATCACCGGATGGTGCTTTTTCGACGGCTGCAGGTATTGGCCGATGGTCATGAAGTCGACATTGGCCGAGCGCAGATCATCCATCAACTGCAGGATTTCATTCCGCTCCTCGCCAAGACCCACCATGATGCCGGACTTGGTGAAAATCGACGGATCGAGTTCCTTGACCCGCTGCAGCAGCCGGATCGAGTGGAAATAGCGGGCGCCCGGCCGGACCTTCAGATAGTTCGACGGCACGGTTTCGAGATTGTGGTTGAAGACGTCGGGCCTGGCCGCCACGACGATCTCCAGCGCCCCGTCCTTGCGCAGGAAATCCGGCGTCAGGATTTCGATCGTCGTCAGAGGCGTTGCCGCCCGAATCTCACGGATGACATCGGCGAAGTGCTGCGCACCGCCATCGGCGAGATCGTCGCGGTCGACCGAGGTGATGACGACATGGGTAAGGCCCATCTGCTTGACGGCATGCGCGACGCGGGCCGGCTCGTCGGGATCGAGCGCGGTCGGGATACCGGTGGCGACATTGCAGAAGGCGCAAGCGCGTGTGCAGATCTCGCCCATGATCATGAAGGTGGCGTGCTTCTTTTCCCAGCACTCACCGATATTCGGGCACCCGGCCTCTTCGCATACGGTCACCAGCTTGTGCGATTTCACGATCTCGCGTGTCTCGGCATAACCTTTCGAGACCGGCGCCTTGACGCGGATCCAGTCCGGCTTGCGCAACACCTCCTGGTCGGGCTTGTGCGCCTTCTCGGGATGCCGCAGCCGCGGCGCGTTGGCGATCGTGTCGAGGACAGTGACCATCTGAACCCTGGCTTTTCTCGCGACCGCCCGTCGGCGATCGTCACTTTCACGTCATCTAGGACTTTTCAACACAAAGAAAAAGGCGGCAGCGGCGCATGCCGCCACAACCGTTTTAGCATAGCCGGAGCGATATCGATTAACGGCGCACCAGACGACCGACCCAGATCAGCAGGCAGGCACCGATAAAGCCGGTGATCAGATAGGCGGTCCAGCCGACGCCGAACACGCCGATGTTGAGCGCCTGCAGGATGGCATTCAGCACCACAGCGCCAACGATGCCCATGATAATATTCATGAATATGCCGGTGTTGCTCTTCATGACCATTTCGGCCAACCAGCCTGCCAGGCCGCCGATGATGATGGCTGCGATCCAGCCCACGCCGTTCAAGTGCATATGCCTTCTCCTTGCGCGAGTAAAAATGCATCCGGAAACGAACTGCCTCGCCGTCGCAATCTCGCGACTTTCGAAGCTGAGTCTCCTGCGGCGAATCTATCATGCGTTCAAGGCGCGGCCATAGGCGTCGAGCACGCTTTCCTTCATCATCTCCGACAGCGTCGGATGCGGGAAGATCGTGTGCATCAGCTCTTCCTCGGTCGTTTCGAGGTTCATCGCCACGACAAAGCCCTGGATCAATTCGGTGACTTCGGCGCCGACCATATGCGCGCCAAGCAACTGACCGGTCTTCTTGTCGAAGATGGTCTTGATGAAGCCTTGGTCCTCGCCAAGCGCGATCGCCTTGCCGTTGGCGGCGAACTGGAAGCGGCCGACGCGGATGTCCTTGCCTTCGGCCTTGGCCTTGGCTTCCGTCAGGCCAACCGAGGCGACCTGCGGATTGCAGTAGGTGCAACCGGGGATCTTGAGCTTGTCTATGGCGTGAACACCGGGGAAATTCGCGATCTTCTCGACGCACACGACGCCCTCGTGCTCGGCCTTGTGGGCAAGCATCGGCGGGCCGGCGACATCGCCGATGGCGTAAATGCCAGGCACATTGGTCTTGCCGTAACCGTCGATGACGACGCAACCGCGATCGGTCTTCACGCCGAGTGCTTCAAGGCCGAGGCCCTCGATATTGCCCTGGACGCCGACGGCCGAGATCATGCGGTCGGCTGATACCTTCTCGATCTTGCCGTCCTTCATCTCGACATGCGCGGTGACCGAGTTCACCCCCTTCTCGACCTTGGTCACCTTGGCTTCGAGGATGATCTTCATGCCTTGCTTCTCGAACTGCCTTTGCGCGAACTTCGAGACTTCGGCGTCTTCGACAGGCATCACCGCCGGCAGCAGTTCGACGACTGTCACGTCCGCGCCCATGGTGCGGTAGAAGGAGGCGAATTCGATGCCGATGGCGCCCGAACCCATCACCAGCAGCGACTTCGGCATCTCCTTGGGCACCATGGCTTCGAAATAGGTCCAGATCAGCTTGCCATCCGGCTCGATGCCGGGCAGTGCGCGCGGCCGGGCGCCGGTCGCCAGGATGATGTGCTTGGCGGCGTAGGTGCCCTCGCCCTTGACGCCTTTCGGCACCGGCGGCTGCGGTTCCATCGGCTTCTTGGCCGTCTTGGAAACAACGATCTCACCCAATTTATCACCGGAAGGAGGCCTCGATAGCTTGGCCTCACCCCAGATAACGTCGACCTTGTTCTTCTTCATCAGGAAGGCAACGCCGCCATTGAGCCGCAGTGACACTTTCCGCGACCGATCGACCACTGCCGCCGTGTCGGCGCTGACCTTGCCGTCGAGCTTCAGGCCATAGTCCTTCAGGTGATCCGAATAGTGCATGATCTCGGCCGAACGCAGCAGCGCCTTGGTCGGGATGCAACCCCAGTTCAGGCAGATGCCGCCGAGATGCTCGCGCTCGACGATCGCCGTCTTGAAGCCGAGCTGGGCGGAACGCACCGCCGTGACATAGCCGCCGGGACCGGAGCCGATGATGATGACGTCATAGGATTCAGACATTTTATGGTCCTTTTTGAAGCGAGGCTTCACCGAAAGAAGGCTTTGGTATCGACCATGGCTCGTGACTCAGCATTGGAGGCCTGAAAGCTGGCTCATGCATCAGGATCGAAAGGGCATCGAAAACCCAGAGTGCCAGAAATGTGTAGCCTATAAGGCGTCGACTTCGACTGCCTTGCCAATGCACGGCCAACCAAAAGCCAATAATCAGCAAGGCATTGACTATCATGTCGCTAACATCACACGCACGACTGGCGTCAGTGCCTCACCGATGTTTCGCGTGTTTTCGGCGTCGAGGTGGACACCGTCGAGCGGTGTGGTTTGCGCCACGGTGGCTGCATCGAAGAAGCCGCAGCCGGCTTCGTCGGCAAGCGTCGAATACTGCCCTGCGAGCTGCGCCGAGGCGTCATCGCCGCCGGCAAACATCTCCTTGAAATCGGCATTCTCGGTGCGGCTTACAACAGGTGGCGAAACGATCAGTATCTGCGGCGCCGGCCAGTCGAACGGATAGTCGTGGCCACGCACGATGTCGATCAGCCGCTGGATGCCTTGCTTGGCCGCAACCGGGTTGCCATGGATCCATGGCTTCATGTCGTTGGCGCCGAGCATGAGGACGATCAGGTCGATCGGCGCATGCGTCGTCAGCACCGTCGGCAGCAGCCGCGCACCGTTGCGGTCGGCTCCGGCCAGATGATCGTCGAAGGCGGTGGTGCGGCCGTTGAGGCCGTCGGCGATGACCTGAACGCCTTCGCCGAGGCCAGTTTGCAGCACACTTGGCCAGCGATCCTCGAGCGCATGACGCCCACCTTCGGCATTATAACCCCATGTCAGCGAGTCGCCGTAACAAAGAACCGTCTTCATCCGTTCAACCCGCCTTTATGTCGGCCACACCGCGCTTCACGCGCCAGCGCACGAACAACCAATGGATGATGATCGTCACCAGGCCCGGCAGACCGAGACCGGCAACCACCGGCATGTCTTTCCTGACCACCGCGGCGCTGCTGTCGTTGTAGAGGATCAGCGCGACCAAGAGGAGGAGCAGCGCCACAAATACAATCAGCGTCCACTTTCCCGCCGTCGCCACGGCCGCGACCGGATCGTTCGTCAATTGCGCGACGAAGAAGACGAAGGTGACGACAAAAGTCACCAGCACCGAGAACATGAAGACGATGATGTATTCTTCCTCGGCGCCGGTGGCGACGGCCAACCATCCTTCCTACACCAGCATGCCCATCGGGTTTTCGATCAGCTTCTTGAAGGCGACCAGCAGTTCGGCCCCCAGGGCTCCGTCGACGGCGCGATGGTCGGT
>NZ_JAPYKS010000045.1:0-30176 GCF_037179605.1 Mesorhizobium salmacidum (SeqCode) | reverse complement strand
ATCCGGTTCGAGGCTCAGTCGCTCTTCTCGCACAAAGTTTCCTCCGTGCAGATACAAGGGGTGTTCCAGCGGAGTGAGGCGTTGGCTCTCCCTGGAGCACCCCTCATCCGACCTCGCTTCGCGAGGCCACCTTCTCCCACAGGGGGAGAAGGGAAGACCGCACGGCCTCACTCATGCCTATGCCCGAAATGCCGGGCCGCCACCTCGACATGCGTATGGTTTGCATGCGCTTCGAAGCGCTCGGTCTCGCCAAGGTCATTCGCCGCTTCGTTAGGCCACCAGGTGCCGCCGATGACGATGCCTTCCGACATCAGCCGCTGGTCGGCGACCAGCGAGGCGCCGACCGCGTCGACGAAGGTGAAGCGGCCCGGACGCTGCCGCAGCACGGCGACATCCCCCGCCGTGCCGACCGCCAGCGTGCCGAGATCGGGCCGCGCGATCGCCCGCGCCGGCGCTTGCGTCGCGGCGCGCAAAACCTCGACCAGCGGCATGCCGATCGCCATCAGCTTCGACATGCACACCAATATGTCGAAGGCCGGCCCGTCGACGCAGTAGAGATGCACATCGCTCGAAATGACGTCGGGCGCCAGACCTTCGGCGAGCATGGCGCGGGCGACGTCGAAATCGAACGAGCCCATGCCGTGGCCGAGATCGAAGATGACGCCGCGCTCGCGCGCCAGCCGCATGTCGGGCCGCACCATGCCGGAGGCGAACACCGGCGCATTGGGGAACGGCCGAAAGCAATGGGTGAGGATGTCGCCCCGGCGCAGGCGCGGCAGCACTTCGGAGCGGCCGGGCGGCGGCTCGTCTATATGCGCCATCAGCGGCAGCCCGGCCTTGTCGGCGGCTTCCAGCGCCAGATCGACCGGCGCGATGCCGCTGGTGCCGCCGGCATGTTTGCCGGAGCGGACCTTGACGCCGACGACTACGTCGGCGTGCTCGCGCGCCGCCGCCACCACCTCGCGCGGTTCGCAAAGCCGGAGATCGCTGCATTCGCCGACCGACACCGTCTGCGCAAAGCCGAAAATGCCGGCAAAGGAAATGTTGACATAGGCCAGGATGCGCGCCTTCGAGCGCTCCATGACATGGCGGCGGAAGCCGAGGAAATTGCCCGCACCCGCGCTGCCGGCATCGATGAAGGTGGTGGTACCGCTCTTGGCGGCGAGCCTGTCGGCATCGACGCCGAGCGAGGTGCCGCCCCAATAGACGTGGCTGTGCAGGTCGACCAGACCGGGCGCGACGATGCAGCCCGTCGCATCGACCACCTGCGCGGCGCTGGTCACGGGGATATCGGCGTCGACAGCAGCGACACGGCGATTGGCGATGGCGACATCGCGTGGCGCGTCGATGCCGGACGCCGGATCGATCAGCCGTCCACCCTTCAGCAGGAGGTCGAATTGCATGGAGATGCCTCCGCCTTGTTACTTTGCCTTTCAGACCGGCCTGTACGCGACGGCCTCGACTTCGATCTTGATGTCAATCATCAGCCGCGATTCGACCGTGGTGCGCGCCGGCGGATTCTTCGGGAAGTGCCTGGCATAGACCGCGTTGAAGCCGCCGAAGTCGCGCGCGTCCTCCAGCCAGACGGTGGTCTTGACCACGTCGTCCATCGTACAGCCGGCGAGCGCCAGCGCGGCCTTCACATTGGCGAGCACCTGCTCGGTCTGTTCCGCAATGCCGCCCTTGACCACGATGCCGTCGCCGCCGACCGGAACCTGGCCCGAGACAAAGACGAAATCGCCGGCCCGCACGGCGGGCGACAGCGGCACGTGGGATGTTCCAAAAGTCTGCTTGGGCAAGGGATGGCCTCCTCCGGTGACATGGCAAGGCACCGAGGCGGCGCCCGCTTTGGGGCGAGATTTACCGCGATCGGGGCGATCCCGATAGGGCCCTTGTTGGAAAGCAACATCCTTCGAAATCCGTGTTGCTTTATTACAGAAGCGCTTGCATCGTGCGCGTTGCCGGCCGGGCTCGACGCCACGACGGACAGACGCCCTTGCGAGACCGGAGACCCCGACGATGACCTTCGACAAGAACCCGTTTCCTTCCGGCGACGCCGACCGCCACGCGCTGTGGGAGATGCTGGTGCGGCGCGACATCGACGCCTTCATCGGCCAGGACTGGTCCATGGTCGAGAACGACTTTGTCGCCGAAAGCTTCTTCGGCATGCACGCGAATTTCCTCAGCAACGCCGATGCCTGGCGGCTGCAATTCCCGCGGCTGGAGATCTATCGCGACGAGTGGCTGCGCCAGGCCAAGGAGACGGCGGCGACCAAATTCGCGGAGCCGTTGCGCGAGGCGCTGTTTCGCGTCACCAATCTGCGCGACATCGATGTCGACGGCGACCGCGCCGTGCTGCACAAGAAGTTCGACGGCAGCGTCGCCAAGGCGGATGGCAGCGTCGACCGGCTGAAATGGCAGACGCTGTATTTCTGCCGGAAGGTCGGGGCGAACTGGAAGATAGCCGGCTTCGTCGGCTACATGCCGTACCCACTGGGCGGCTAGTCGAGGCGCGGCTGATTGCCGTGCGGGCGCTCGGCGCTCAGTACAGCGTGATGATAGCCGGCAGCAGTCCGTTTTCCCGGAGATACTCGACGAGTTCGATGATCGGGAAGATGGCGAGGAAATAGAGCCCGTCGAAAAAAGTGCGCTTCAGCGCGCGCGTCGAGAACTGCAGCTCGTCACTGTCGCGGTAGAGCAGCGGGTTCGGCCAGAACCGGGGCGTCGCCTTGATATAGGCTGAATAGGCCGGGCCGAACTTGCCCAGGAGATATTCGGCTTCCTTGCGCGCCGTGACGCGGAAGATCAGGAAGCTGGCCACACCGAGGACGGCGGCCGCCACCAGCGAGCCATAGAGCAGACCGATACCGACCGCTCCGACCGTCGAGAAGAAGTAGAGCGGGTTCTGGGTCATCGAGAATGGGCCCGCCGAAACCAGCTCCTCATTCTTCTTGCCGCCGACATAGAGGATGCTCCACAGCCGGCCGGCGACGCAGGCGAGCACCAGGCAGAAGCCGAGGAATTCAAGCGTCTCGTGGCCGTGCGAGCCTTCGCTGAGCGCCGGCTTTGTCAGGAACAGCAGCAGCACCGCCAGCACTGCCGCGACGCGGGTGAAAATCAGCCGCTTGCGCTGGACGAAAGCCTTCGAAACCGGCTTGAGGGAGGCGTAGGTCATTGGTGTTTTCCTGGGGCGCTCTCTAGAGCCCGGCCACTGGGGCACGCCATTGATGGCGGATACAAGGCGGTCGCCTTCTGTCAGCGCACCACGCGGCATTCGTAAAGACCTTTTGCGCCAGGCAAAGCCATCCTTACGAATTTGTATGCCACCGGACAGGCTGCAGTGAAGTCGCTTGCCTATTGTCCGGATGCCGGATCGCCGCCGCAACCATCGACATCGGGACACCAGCCATGCTCGCGCCCAACACACACCCCGCCGCACCAAGCCCCAACCGGGTTCCTGACGTCACCCTCGACTTCTGGCTGATCAAGCTGATGGCGGTGACGATGGGCGAAACGGCGGCCGACTATCTCGCCGTCAACCTCGGTCTCGGGCTGACCGTCACCTCGCTGATCATGGCCGGCGTCCTGATCGTCGCTCTCGTGCTGCAGTTCGCGCAGAAACGCTACGTGCCCTGGGCCTACTGGCTGGCGGTGGTGCTGATCAGCGTCGTCGGCACGCTGGTCACCGATAACCTCGTCGACAATTTCGGCGTGCGCCTGCAGACCACCACGATTGCCTTCTCGGTGGTGCTCGCGGCGACGTTCGCGGTCTGGTACGCGAGCGAGCGGACGCTCTCTATCCACACCATCTTCACCACCCGCCGAGAGATCTTCTACTGGCTGGCGATCCTGTTCACCTTCTCGCTCGGCACCGCCGCCGGCGATCTTGTCGCCGAGAGTTTCGACTTGGGCTATCTCGCCACTGGCCTGCTGTTCGGCGGCGTCATCGCGCTCATCGTGCTGGCCTATTATCTCATCCACCTGAGCGCCGTTCTGGCCTTCTGGCTCGCCTATATACTGACGCGTCCGCTGGGTGCCTCCTTCGGCGATTGGCTGTCGCGGCCGGCCGAATATGGCGGTTTGGGTTTTGGCACCATTTTCACCAGCCTGATCTTCCTCGGCTGCATCATCGCCCTGGTCCTCTCCATGACACTGAGGCAAACCGCCGGCGATGCCGACGAGATCCTGCTGGAATCGGACTGAGCCGCCGCCGGGCGCTGCGGCGGCAGCCGGCCTTGCGACCATCCTAGGAACGGGAACGTGCCGGTGATAGCCTGTCCCCGATATCGGCAATCAACCGGAACAGCGATGCGGCTACTTCTCGTCGAGGACGACCACAGGACGGCGGACTACATCGTCAGGGGATTGACCGAGGCCGGCCATGTCTGCGATCTCCTGCGCAACGGGCATGAGGGACTTTTCGCCGCGACCAGCGGCGGCTACGACGTGATCGTCGCCGACCGGATGATCCCGGGCCTTGACGGCCTGTCGATGGTCAAGGCTGTCCGCGCCGCGGGCGTGCGCACACCGGCAATCTTCCTCACCTCCGTCGGCGGCATAGACGACCGCGTCGAGGGGCTCGAGGCCGGCGGCGACGACTATCTGGTCAAGCCCTTCGCCTTTTCCGAATTGCTTGCCCGCATCAACGCGCTTGGCCGGCGGCCGGCCGCGCAGGAGCAGAAGACCGTGCTCAGGGTTGCCGATCTCGAGATGGACCTGATCATGCGCCGCGTCGTCAGGCAGGGCCAGCCGATCGACCTGCAGCCGAGGGAGTTCAGCCTGCTCGAGGTGCTGATGCGCGGCGAGGGCCGCGTCATCACCCGCACCATGCTTCTGGAACGCGTCTGGGATTTTCATTTCGATCCCAAGACCAGCGTCGTCGAGACCCATATCAGCCGGCTGCGGGCCAAGGTCGACAAGCCGTTCGATACCCAGCTCATCCACACCATCCGCAACACCGGCTACAGCCTGCACCCGCCGCTCTCCCAGTGATCGCGACATCCCGATGACCGCGACTTTCTCATGACGGCGACCTGGACCCGCCTGCTGCGCAGCACGCCGTTCCGGCTTGCCCTGACGTTCGCCTTCCTGTTCATGCTGGCCTTCGTGCTGGCGGGCGCCATCGTCTACCAGATGATGAGCGCCGACCTTGCCGAGCAGCTCGACGACACCATTAAGGAAACCTATTCCGTCATCGCCGCGACCTATGCCGGCAATGATCTCAAGGAGCTGGTGGAGACCGTCGAAAGCCACTCCACGCGCAGCCTGAAGAAGGCACAGCTCTTTTCGCTGACCGACGCGGCCGGCAACCGTATCGCCGGCAACTTCACTGCGGCGGGACTTCCCGACGGTTTCTCGATGTTCGGCGCCGAGATGCCTGGCCTGCCGCCGGGCACTGAATACCGCGCCTATTCCGGTTCGTTGGGCGCCAACACTTTGACCATCGCCTTCAGCCTCTCCGAGACAGAGGAGCTGGAGACGATCATGCTGATGAGCTTCGGCTGGGCGACCCTGATCATCACCGGCCTGGCCGTCACCGGCGGCGCCCTGCTCGCCTCGCGCGTCCAGCGCCGTCTCGACGGCATTGCCGCCACGATGGTCGACGTTTCGCATGGCAGGCTCGATACCCGCATCCCGCTGACCGGCAAGGGCGACGACATCGACATCGTCTCCAGCCAGGTCAACGCGGCGCTCGATCGCCTGTCGGCACTGGTCGAAGGCATGAAGCAGGTCAGCGCCGACATCGCGCACGATCTTAAGACGCCGCTCAACCGCCTGCAGATGATCCTGGAGGGTGCGGCCGACAAGGCCGCGCGGCACCAGGACGTCTCCGACGATCTGGCCGACGCCCGCACGGAAGGCCATCAGATCAACGAGACCTTCGACGCGTTGCTGCGGATCGCGCAGATCGAGGCCGGTGCGCGCAAGGCGCGCTTCACCGATGTCGATCCCGGCGAGATCCTGCGGACCATCGCCGAGGTCTACACCGACGTGGCCGAGGACGACGGCAAGTCGCTGTTGCCGCCGCGGCTGGAGGAGACGACGGGCCGGATCCACGGTGATCGCGAACTGTTGACGCAGATGGTCGCCAATCTGGTGGAGAACACGCTGCGCCATTGCCCGCCCGGCACCTCGATCAAACTGTCGGTGACGCGCCAGGGTGACCGCGTCCTTGCCAGCGTCGCCGACAACGGTCCCGGCATTCCCGCCGGCGAGCGTGAAAAAGTGTTTCAGCGGCTCTACCGGCTGGACCACAGCCGATCGACGCCGGGCAGCGGTCTCGGCCTCAGCCTCGTCCGGGCCATCGCCGACCTGCACGGCGCGACTATCACGCTCGAGGACTGCCGGCCTGGGCTGGCCGTGGTGGTGAGTTTTCCCTTGGCGACGGATTAACTTCGGAAGTTGGCGAAACCCGGTGTAACGGCCAATCTCCCCCCTTGCGGGGGAGGTCGGCTGTATCGATCTTCACCTGTCGATCCGTGTCGACAGGATGATCGACGACGCGGTCCGCTCCACCCCGTCCATGGCGCCGATCTGGTCGAGCAGCGTGTCGAGGTCGCGGATCGACGGCGCGTCGACGATGACGATCATGTCGAAATTGCCGCTGACCGAATGCAGCGTCCGCACTGACGCCAATGCCTGCAGGCTGCGCACCACCCTATCGGCCAGCTTGGGCGTGACGGTGAGCAGCACATGCGCCCTGACCAGCCCCTGCTCATAGTCCGGCGCCAGCCTGACGCCATAGCCCGTGATGATGCCGCGCTGCTCCAGCCGCTCGATCCGGCTTTGCACCGTGGTGCGCGAAACGCCGAGCTGCCGCGCCAGTTCGGCCGTCGAGGCGCGCGCGTTGGCGCGCAGCAGGGAAAGCAGGGCCTGTTCGGCATCACTGAGCATTTCGACGAAACTCTTCGGCAAATTAACTAAAGATAGGGTGCGGTTTGCAAGATCTCACGCTTCCTTTCGACAGGCAAGCTGCGATGATTCCGGCGAACGCAGATGGCAGGGTATTTGACCATGAACAACATCGTTATCGTTGGGGCCGGCAAGATCGGCTCGACCATCGCCGAAATGCTCGCCGCAACGGGTGATTACCATGTCACCCTCGTCGACCGGTCGGCCGCGCAACTCACTGCCGCCGAAGTGCCCGATGGCGTCGAGACGCTCGTACTCGACATCGCGGCGGTCGGTGCGCTTGAAGCCGCACTCGCCGGCAAGTTCGCGGTGCTGAGCGCCGCCCCCTTCCATCTCACCACGCGCATCGCCGAAGCGGCGGCCAGCGCCGGCGTGCACTATCTCGATCTCACCGAGGATGTCGTCTCGACGAGGCGCGTCAAGGAGCTGGCACGTTCAGCCAAGAGCGCCTTCATCCCGCAATGCGGACTGGCGCCGGGCTTCATCTCGATCGTCGCCAACGATCTCGCCAGCCGCTTCGAGACGCTGGAAAGCGTGCGCATGCGCGTCGGCGCGCTGCCGCAATACCCGTCCAACGCGCTGAACTACAATCTGACCTGGAGCACCGACGGCGTCATCAACGAATATTGCGAGCCCTGCGAGGCGATCGTCGAGGGCGAGCTGGTCGAAGTGCCGCCGCTGGAAGAGCGCGAGGAGTTCTCGCTCGACGGCGTCACCTACGAGGCGTTCAACACCTCGGGTGGGCTCGGCACCTTGGCCGAGACGCTGAAGGGCAAGGTGCGCACGCTGAACTACCGCACCATCCGCTACCCCGGCCACGCCGCGATCATGAAGGCGCTGCTCAACGACCTTGGCCTGCGTCACCGCCGCGACGTGCTGAAGGACATTTTCGAAAGCGCCCTGCCGGCGACGCTGCAGGACGTGGTCATCGTCTTCGTCACCGTTTCCGGCCGCAAGAACGGCCGTCTGCTGCAGGAGACCTACGCCAACAAGATCTATTCCAGGCGCGTCGGCCAGACGGTGCGCAGCGCCATCCAGATCACCACCGCCTCCGGCATCTGCGCCGTGCTCGACATGCTGGCCGATGGCAGCTTGCCTGCGACCGGCTTCGTCAAGCAGGAGGAAATCGCGCTCGAAGCCTTCTTAGCCAACCGCTTCGGCCGCGCCTATGCCCAACATGAGATGGTAAGCCGGCTAGCGGGGTGAGCCCTTCCGGACACGCTGGCGGGACAGCGCCCCCCTCTGTCCTGCCGGACATCTCCCCCTCGAGGGGGGAGATTGGACTTCACTGTGGCCTTCGCCAATTTTCGGTGGTGAAGTAACCCGCAGCGTCGAAACTGCCGATCTCCCCCCTTGAGGGGGAGATGCCCGGCAGGGCAGAGGGGGGCGCTATCCCACCGGCATTGCCGATCTGCATCGGCGCGCCACCTCAAATATGCAGCGCGTGGCCCAGCGCCTTTAGCGCGGCTTCCTGGAACCCTTCGCCTTGCGTCGGATGGGCATGGATCGTGCCTGCGATGTCCTCCAGCCTTGCCCCTATCTCCAGCGCCAGCCCAAACGCCGCCGACAGCTCCGACACGCCTTGACCGACCGCCTGGATGCCGAGCACCAGGTGATTGTCCGCACGCGCCACGACGCGGACGAAACCATCCTCGGCGAGCTTGGTCATGGCACGGCCATTGGCGGCGAAGGGGAACAGGCCGATCTTGATCTCGCCGAGCGCCTTGGCCTCTTCAGGCGACAGACCCGCCGTCACCAGCTCGGGATCGGTGAAGCAAACGGCGGGGATCGAGCGCTTGTCCCAGCTGCGCTTGTGGCCGGCGACGATCTCGGCGACCATCTCGCCCTGCGCCATTGCCCGGTGCGCCAGCATCGGCTCGCCGGTGACGTCGCCGATGGCGAAGACGCCGCGCATCGAGGTGCGGCACTGGTCGTCGATCCTGATGAATTTTCCGGCCCTGTCGAGATCGATCTGCTCGAGCCCCCAGCCCTCGGTCACCGGCTTGCGGCCGACCGTCACCAGGATCTTGTCGGCCGCGACCTTGCCGCTCTTGCCGTCGGATGTCTCGACCAGCAGCGCATCGCCTTTCGTGGACAATCCCTTGGCCTTGGCGCCTGTCATCACTTCGACGCCAAGTGCTGCGAGCCGCTTGACCACCGGCCGGGTCAACTCCGCATCATACTGCGCCAGCACGCGCGGCAGGGCCTCGACCACGGTCACCTTGGCGCCCATCTTGGCGAAGGCCATGCCGAGCTCGAGGCCGATATAGCCGCCGCCGACGACCGCAAGCCTCTTCGGCACTTCGCTCAGCGCCAGCGCCTCGGTGGATGAAATCACCGGCCCGCCGAAGGGCAGGAGTTCGACCGGCGCCGAGCCCGTCGCGATCACGATCGTTTCCGCGCGGATCACCTGGCTGCCGGTTTCGGTCTCGACCTCGACGGTCTTGCCGTCGCGAAACCTCGCCCAGCCGTGCACGGTCTTCACCCCGGCCTTCTTGAGCAGGCCGGCGACGCCACCGTTGAGCCGGCTGACGATCCCGTCCTTCCAGGCGATGGTCCTGGCCAGATCGAGCACCGGTGCCGTGACCGAAATGCCGAGCGGGCTCTTGCCGCCGGCCATGTGCGCGACCTTCTCGAATTCCTCCGCCGCATGGATCAGCGCTTTTGAGGGGATGCAGCCGACATTGAGGCAGGTGCCGCCGGGCTTGCCCGCCTCGACGATGACCGTGTCGACGCCGAGCTGCCCGGCACGAATGGCACAGACATAGCCGCCCGGACCGGCGCCGATGACGAGCAGCTTGCAGGAAATTTCTTTCATGGCGTCGGCTTCCCTTGGACGAAGGCCGCCGCGCGCTTTTGCCTTCTCCCCTTGTTGTGGGAGAAGGTGGATCGGCGCGCCAGCGACGAGACGGACGAGGGGTGTTCCAGCGGAGTGAAACGTCGGCGTTCCCTGGAACACCCCTCATCCGTCGCCTGCGGCGACACCTTCTCCCACAAGGGGAGAAGGGGGAGCTTACATCCGCCCGCCGCGCATTGATTTCCGTTCGAGACCGACCCCATCATCCCCTCTCAATCCACGAAAATCAGCGCAGGTGTCTCCAGCAGCGCCTTGATCCGCTGGATGAACACCGCGGCGTCCCAGCCGTCGATGACGCGGTGGTCGAAGCTCGACGACAGGTTCATCATCTTGCGCGGGATGAACTGCGTGCCGTCCCACACCGGCCGCACCATCATCTTGTTGACGCCGATGATCGCCACTTCCGGATGGTTTATGACCGGCGTGGTGGCGACGCCGCCCATGGCGCCGAGCGAGGTGATGGTGATGGTCGAGCCCGACAGCTCGTCACGCGTCGCCGTGCCCGACTTGGCCGCCTCGGCCAGCCTGGCGACCTCGGCGCCGCACTCCCAGATGTCGCGCGCCTCGGCATGCTTGACGACAGGCACCACCAGCCCAGACGGCGTCTGCGCGGCGATGCCGATATGGATGCCGCCATGCTGGTGGATGATGCCGGCCTCGTCGTCGAACAGCGAATTGAGTTGGGGCTGGTCCGCGATCGCCTTGACCATCGCCCGCATCAGGAACGGCAGCAGCGTCAGCTTCGGCCTCTCCGCGCCGCCCTTGGCAACACGCTTCTCCTTGTTGAGCGCGGCGCGCAATTCCTCCAGCGCCGTCACGTCGATCTCCTCGACATAGGTGATGTGCGGGATGCGCGATTTGGACAGCGTCATCTTCTCGGCGATCTTGCGCCGCAGGCCGACCAGTTTGATATCCTCGATGGCATCGTTGCGGGCGAGGCCCGATGCCTTGGCCACTTGCGGCCCGCGCGCCAGGAAGGCCTCGACGTCTTCATGGCCGATGCGGCCGGCCGGGCCACTGCCTGCCACTTGCCTGAGATCGATGCCGGCCTCCTTGGCGCGCAAGCGGACGGCTGGCGAGGCCAGCGGCTCTTCGCCTTCCGGGCGCGGTGCGCCGGCCGAGGCCTGTGCCATGGCCTTGGCGGCAGCCGGCGATGGCGCGGGTTTCGCCGGTGCCTCGGCGGGTTTTGCCTTGGGGGCCAGTGCGGTTTCGGGCTTTGGGCTCGCCGGCTTGGCGGGCGCTTCGGCGGCCGGTGCCGCTTCTTTGCCGGTAGACTTCACATTGCCCTCGCCCGCCACCTTCAGCCGCACGATGGGCGAACCGATCGCCACCGTGTCGCCGATCTCGGCGCCCAGCCACAGGATCTCGCCATCGACGGGCGACGGGATTTCGACCGTCGCCTTGTCGGTCATCACGGCGGCCAGCACCGTGTCCTCGCGTACGATGTCGCCGATCTTCACATGCCATTCGACGAGTTCGGCCTCGGCGACGCCCTCGCCGACATCGGGCAGCTTGATGATGTGTTCGCCCATTTCAGGCCTCTCTAAGCTTCCAATGTTTCGACGAGCGCACGGCCGACACGGGCCGGGCCGGGGAAATAGTCCCACTCCTGCGCGTGCGGATAGGGCGTGTCCCAGCCGGCGACGCGGACCACCGGCGCTTCCAGATGATAGAAGCAGTTTTCCTGCACCAGCGCCGACAGTTCGGCGCCGAAGCCCGACGTCAGCGTCGCCTCGTGTACCACCACGCAACGTCCGGTCTTCTTCACCGAGGCCACGATCGTATCGAGGTCGAGCGGCAGCAGCGTCCTGAGGTCGATGATCTCGGCATCGATGCCGGTCTCCTCGGCCGCGGCCTGGGCGACATAGACCATGGTGCCATAGGCGAGCACCGTGACGGCGGAACCCGCCCTGCGGATCGCCGCCTTGCCGAGCGGCACGGTATAGTGGCCGTCGGCGACCTCGCCGAGTTCGTGCTTCGACCATGGCGTCACCGGCCGGTCGTGATGGCCGTCGAACGGGCCATTATAGAGCCGCTTCGGCTCCAAGAAGATCACCGGGTCGGGATCCTCGATCGCCGCGATCAGCAGGCCCTTGGCGTCATGCGGGTTGGATGGCACCACCGTCTTCAGGCCCGACACATGGGTGAACAGCGCCTCCGGGCTCTGGCTGTGCGTCTGGCCGCCGAAGATGCCGCCACCGGTCGGCATGCGCACCACGATCGGGCAGGTGAAATCACCGTTCGAGCGGTAGCGCAGCCTTGCGGCTTCCTGCGTCAGCTGGTCGTAGGCCGGATACATGTAGTCGGCAAACTGAATCTCCACGCACGGCTTCAGGCCATAAGCGGCCATGCCGATGGCCGAGCCGACAATGCCGGATTCGTTGATCGGCGCGTCGAAGCAACGGCTCTTGCCGTATTTGGCCTGCAGGCCATGGGTGACGCGAAAAACGCCGCCGAAGAAGCCGACATCCTCGCCGAACACGACGACTTTGCTGTCGCGTTCCATCGAAACGTCCATGGCGTCCCGGATGGCCTCGATCATGGTCCGTCTTGGCATGGCTCAGACTCCCGCCTGCTGGCGCTGGCGTCTGAGATGCGGCGGCATCTCGGCATAGAGGCCCTCGAACATGTCGCGCGTCGACGGCTTGCCGCCGGCATGCAGCGTGCCGTGGCTTTCCGCCTCCTTCTGCGCCGCGATGACCGTGTCGAGGATTTCCGCCTCGGCCTGCGCGTGCCGCTCGTCCGACCAGGCGCCGAGCCTGATCAGATGGTTCTTCAGCCGCACGACCGGATCGCCGAGCGGCCAGGCGTCGGACTCGGTCTTTGGCCGGTAGGCGGAGGGATCGTCCGAGCTCGAATGGGCGCCGGCGCGGTAGGTGACATATTCGACCAGCGTGGGCCCGAGATTATTGCGGGCCCTGGTCGCCGCCCATTTGGCCACTGCGTGGACCGCCAGATAGTCATTGCCGTCGACGCGCAGCGACGGAATGCCGAAGCCGAGGCCGCGCGCCGCGAAGGTGCCCGAGCCGCCGCGCGCAATGCCCTGAAAAGTCGAGATCGCCCACTGGTTGTTGACGACGTTGAGCACCACCGGAGCCTTGTAGGTGGAGGCGAACACCAGCGCCGAATGGAAGTCGGACTCCGCCGTCGAGCCGTCGCCGATCCAGGCGGCGGCGATGCGCGAATCGTTCGAGATCGCCGAGGCCATCGCCCAGCCGACCGCCTGGATATACTGCGTCGCCAGATTGCCCGATATCGAGAAGAAGCCGTGCTCTTTCGACGAATACATGATCGGCAGCTGCCGGCCTTTCAGCGGATCGGCCTCGTTGGAATAGATCTGGTTCATCATCGTGACCATCGGATAGCCGTCGGCGATCAGCAGGCCGGCCTGGCGATAGGTCGGGAAGTTCATGTCGCCCGGGGCAAGCGCCTTGCGAAAGGCGCAGCTCACCGCTTCTTCGCCCAGATGCTGCATGTAGAAGGAGGTCTTGCCTTGCCTCTGCGCCATCTGCATGCGCGCGTCGAAGGTGCGCAGCGTCATCATGTTGCGCAGGCCCTCCAGCAATTCCTCGCTGGAAAGCAGCCCGGCCCATGGTCCGACGGCTTCGCCATTGCGGTTCAGCACGCGGATGATCGAAAAGGCCATGTCGCGGATGGTGCGCGGATCGACATCGATGTCGGGACGCGGCACCGAGCCGGCCTGGGCGATGGTCACGTTGGAAAAGTCAGGCGTGCCGCCCGGCCGCACTTCCGGCTCCGGAACGTGAAAACGCAACATCCCAGCATCGGCCATGACCAAGACTCCTCCAATGTTGCCTGGGTGCGATATTTGCACATCCGCGCGTCCAGACCAGTGCGAATTCGCCAAGCAAGTCATCCGGGCATTGGTTCCGGCCGCACCGGCCGATCCCAGCCTCCCGCGCTCAAGATGAAGATATGTCCGCGAAATTTCTTGTCGATGTTGAGCAGCGGCACGCAATTTGGCGAATGGTTGCGCCGTGTTTGTCGCCAGATAAGGTGATTGGGGGCAGAGCGCCGCCGCTTTTCCTTCTCCCCTTGTGGGGCCGAAGGGCGGGCGAGGCCCGTGACTCGCCCAGGGCGGTGGCCTCGCGAAGCGAGGTCGGATGAGGGGTGCTCCAGCTTGGCGTCCTGATGCCAATCGGCTGCATCACAACCAGCGTCTCACTCCGCTGGAACACCCCTCATCCGTCTCGGCGCTGCGCGCCGATCCACCTTCTCCCACAAGGGGAGAAGGAAAAGAGTGCTCGGTGCCGATCGCCGTTCACCCCGCGCACGCATCATGCTAACCACCCTCCATGGCACAGAAGAAAGCTTTCGAGGTCGATTCCTGGCTCGCGCGGCCCGATCCGCGCATCTCGATCGTCCTGCTTTATGGCCCCGATCGCGGCCTTGTCTCGGAGCGGGCGAAGGCCTTTGCCGGAAAGATCGGTCTGCCGCTCGACGATCCGTTCTCCGTGGTCAGGCTCGAGGGTTCGGAGGTCGACCGCGACGAGGGCCGGCTGCTCGACGAAGCCCGCACCGTGCCGATGTTTTCCGACCGGCGGCTGCTCTGGGTACGCAACGCCAGCGGCCAGAAGGCACTGGCCGACGACATCAAGGCGCTGACGGCGGAGCCGGTGCGGGACGCCATCATCCTGATCGAGGCCGGCGATTTGAAGAAAGGCGTTGGATTACGCGCCGTGGTCGAGGGCGCCGACAATGCCATGGCCTTGCCCTGCTACGCCGACGAGGCCAGGGACATCGACACGGTCATCGACGACGAGCTGCGCAAGGCCGGGATGTCGATGACGCTGGAGGCCAGACAGGCGCTGCGCCGCAATCTCGGCGGCGACCGGCTGGCCTCGCGCGGCGAGATCGAAAAACTCATCCTCTACGCCCACGGCCAGAAGGAAATCGGGCTGGAAGAGGTGAGAGCCATGTCGGGCGACGTGTCCGGTGCCTCTTATGACGATGCCGTCGACGCGCTGCTTGAAGGCAGGATCGGCGACTTCGACACCGCCTTCACGCGGCACTGCCAGGGCGGCGGCCAGCCCTTCCTGGTGCTGTCCTCGGCGATGCGGCAGATACAGCAGATCCAGGTCATGCGCGGCCAGATGGACTCCGGCGGCCGCAACGCCGCTTCCGTCGTTGCCGCCGCGCGCCCGCCGGTCTTTTTCGCGCGCCGCAAGCTGGTGGAGAGAGCGCTGGAGCGCTGGAACAGCGAGGCCCTCGGCCGCGCGCTGACCCGCCTGCAATCAGCCGTGCTGCAGACGCGGCGCCGGCCGGACCTGTCGGTGGCGCTGGCTAGGCAGGCGCTGCTGGGGATCGCCGTGGAGAGCGCGCGGCTGGCGCAAAGGTAGGCGCCTCTTCCTTCTCCCCTTGTGGGGAAGGTGGCCTCGCGAAGCGAGGTCGGATGAGGGGTGCTCCAGCTTGGCGCGTCCTCATGCCATCGGCTGCATCACAACCAGCGTCTCACTCCGCTGGAACACCCCTCATCCGTCTCGGCGCTGCGCGCCGATCCACCTTCTCCCACAAGGGGAGAAGGGAAGACCGCGCGAAACATTCGCCGGCTAAATAACAGGGTGTCCCAGGAAAAGTCTGTCGCGGCCTTGCGTTCGAACTGCGCAGAAACAACAGTCAGAACGGATCGGCGATTCTATCAATCGCCGGCCGCTCTAATCCTGTTTCAACCGCCTGCACAGCTCGTCCAGCTGTTCCAGGCTCCGGTACGCAACCCGCAGCACGCCACCCTTGCCCTTGTGATCGACCGTGACGATCATGCCGGTCGTATCGGTCAGCAGCTTTTCCAGGGCCAGCGTGTCGGCGTCCTTTTCGGTGGCTGGCGCGGCTGACTTGGTGCCGTTGGAACTGGTGCCGGCCGGCATCTGCGCCAGCGCCTCGGCCTGGCGCACGGAAAGGCCCTCCTCGACAATGCGCTTGGCAAGGCCGGCCGGATCCTCCGCCGTGACCAGCGTGCGGGCATGCCCGGCCGACAGCGCGCCGTCGACCAGCATGTCGCGGATCACGTCGGGCAGCTTCAACAATCTCAAAGTGTTGGCGACATGGCTGCGGCTCTTCCCGATCACCTGGCCGAGATCGGCCTGGGTGTAGCCATGGTCGTCGATGAGTTGCTGGTAACCCTGAGCCTCTTCGACCGGATTGAGGTCGGCGCGCTGGACGTTCTCGATGATCGCCAGTTCCAGCGCCGTGCGGTCGTTGACTTCGCGGATGATGACCGGGATCTCGGTCAGCCCGGCACGCTGCGCCGCGCGCCAGCGCCGCTCGCCGGCGATGAGCTCGTAGCGGCCTGCCTGCGTCGGTGACGGCCGCGCCACGACCGGCTGCACCACGCCATGCTCGCGGATCGACTGGGCGAGGTCGGTCAGTTCGGCATCGCCAAAATGCCGGCGCGGATTTCTCGGGTTTGGGCTGAGAAACTCGATTGGCACCTTGCCGTCGGCGCTCATGCCGGGCTTTTCCGGTGCGGCCGGACGATCGATCTCGCCGATCAGTGCCGCCAGTCCGCGTCCCAGTCTTTTCCTCGAGAGATCTTCGCTCATCTTTATTCCACGTCTATTTCAGATCGTTTCGGTATCGAATCGGCTGTTGATTATGCGGCCGCTCTAATCAAGCGGCGCGCAATTTACGCTCGCGGCGGATCACTTCGGAGGCCAGTTGCAGATAGGCCTGGCTGCCGGAGCATTTCAGGTCATAGAGGATCGCCGGCTTGCCATAGGACGGCGCCTCCGACACCCGCACATTGCGCGGAATGATAGTCTCGTAGACCTTGTCGCCCATATGCTCGCGCACATCCTGCACCACCTGGTTGGCGAGGTTGTTGCGGCCGTCATACATGGTCAGCACGATGCCCTGGATGGTGAGATCCGGATTGATCGAGCGACGCACCTGCTCGACCGTTTCGAGCAGCTGGCTGAGACCTTCCAGCGCGAAGAACTCGCATTGCAGCGGCACGAGAACGGAATCGGCTGCCGCCATTGAATTCAAAGTCAAAAGATTGAGCGAGGGCGGGCAATCGATCAGCACGTAGCCGAAGGGCGCTCCGCGCTCGGTCGCCGCGCGCAGTGCATTGCGCAGTTTGAGCACCCGGTCCGGCGCCGAAGCGATCTCCATCTCGATGCCGAGCAGGTCGAGCGTCGAGGGCACGATCGACAGGCCGGGCACCGCGGTCGGAATGGCGGCGGCTTCCAGCTCCAGTTCGCCGGTCAGCACATCATAGGAGGAGACCGTCCGGTCCTTGCGGTCGATGCCGAGGCCGGTGCTGGCATTGCCTTGCGGGTCGAGGTCGACGATCAGCACTTTTTCGCCGATTGCCGCCAGCGCGGTGGCCAGGTTGATGGCGGTGGTGGTCTTGCCGACACCGCCCTTCTGGTTGGCTACTGTGATGATTCGAGGGCCGTTCTTCATCATGGGTTTATGCCAGAAATTCATCTTTGGGTCGCCGAATAATCAGACCGGTCTCGGTTCAGACAGGTCGCACATTGGACAATTCGAGGATGACGCCGCTGGCGTCGGTCACGCTTGGATGTTCTACCAGATCGAAAGTCCACCGGTTAACGCTTTCTTGCACTTCGGCGCGGTAATCCCGGCCTTTGTGGAACAGCGCGCGCCCCCCCGAGGTCAGCCATGGCGCGGACAGGTCCAGCAGGACCGAAAGCGGGGCCAGCGCCCGCGCCGTGACGATTTGCGGCTTCGAAACAAGCACATGGCTGTCCTCGATGCGGCGCGCCACGACCCGCGCCGGCAAGCCGAACTGACCGATGACGGTCTGCAGGAACGAGGCCTTCTTGCGGTTGCTTTCGACCAGATCGATGCTGGCCCCCGGGCGCTCGGCGAGCAGAAAGGCCATGACAAGCCCGGGAAATCCGCCGCCGGAACCAATATCGACCCAATGCGTGGCTTCGGACTCTATCCGTGCAAGCTGCGCACTGTCCAGGATGTGGCGTTGCCAGACATCACCGGAGGTCGATTGCGCGACGAGATTGATGCTGCGGTTCCATTTCTGGAACATCTCTTCGAACGCCACCAGGCGATCGAATGTTTCACGTGAAACCGGACCGGCGGCCTCCTGCAGGCTGTCGCGGGAGAAAGACCTCACGCAACGTCCCTCTGCTCGGCTTTTTGCGCGGTTTCCCCCCTCTGCGCGGTTTCCCAATGACGGACATGCGCGACAATGATCGCCAGCGCCGCGGGCGTCATGCCTTCCATACGCTGTGCCTCCGCAACGGAGTGCGGCCGCCGCGCCTGCATCTTCTGCTTCAATTCATTGGACAGGCCGGGCACACCGGCGAAATCAATGGCGTCCGGAATCAGCCGGCTCTCCTCATGCCGTATCTGCGCGACATCCGTGCTCTGGCGGTCAAGATAAACCGAATATTTCGCTTCCGTTTCGAGGCGCTCCGCAGTCCTGGCGTCGATGTCGCCAAATTTAGGCTCGACCCGGCTTAGCCAGGCAATATCGACACCGGGATAAGCCAGCAGTTCAAAGCCGGACCGGCGCACGCCGTCGCGATTGATCTCCAGGCCGTGCCGTGCCGCCTCGTTCGGCGTCATGGTCAGCGAAAGCGCCAACTGGCGCGCTTCGTCAAGCCGGCGCGTGACATTGCCATAGCGCTGCAGCCGCCGCGCCGAAGCGATCCCCAGCGTCTGCGCCAATGGCGTCAGCCGCTCATCGGCGTTGTCGGCGCGCAGCGACAGCCGGAACTCGGCCCGCGAGGTGAACATCCGGTAGGGCTCGCTGATGCCGCGGCTGGTCAAATCGTCGACCATCACGCCGATATAGGCCTGGGTGCGGCTGAGCACGACCTGCTCGCCGCCCGCGGCGCGGCGCGCTGCGTTGAGGCCGGCGAGCAGGCCCTGCCCGGCGGCCTCTTCATAGCCGGTCGTACCGTTGATCTGCCCGGCGAGAAAAAGCCCGGCAACGCGCTTGGTCTCCAGCGTCTGATGCAGTTCGCGCGGATCGACATGATCATATTCGATGGCATAGCCCGGCTGCAGCATGACAGCACGCTCCAGCCCCGGAATGGTTTTCAGGATGTCGAGCTGAACATCTTCCGGCAGCGAGGTCGAAATGCCGTTGGGATAGACGGTGTGGTCGTCGAGCCCTTCCGGTTCGAGAAATATCTGGTGCCCGTCGCGGTCGCCGAACTTGACGATCTTGTCCTCGATCGAGGGGCAATAACGCGGCCCAACGCCTTCGATCGAGCCGGAATACATCGCCGAACGGCCAAGATTGGCGCGAATCACCTCATGCGTGGCCGTGGTCGTGCGCGTAATGCCGCAATCGATCTGCGGCGTCACGATGCGGTCGGTCATCAGCGAGAACGGCACCGGGTTCTCGTCCGCCGCCTGGCTTTCCAGCGAAGCCCAGTCGATCGTTCGCCCGTCTAGGCGCGGCGGCGTGCCGGTCTTGAGCCGCCCGAGCCTGAAACCGGCGCGGTCCATTGTCGCCGACAATCCCATGCTGGCCTTCTCGTTCATGCGGCCGGCGACAATCTTCTTTTCGCCGATGTGAATGAGCCCGCGCAGGAAGGTTCCTGTGGTCAGCACCACCGCGCCGCAGGCAAGCCGGCGGCCGTCCGCCAGGAGAACCGCTTCTATCTTCCCATCGGAAATTTCAAAGTCGAGAACTTCGCCCTCGACAACCTCAAGATCGTTCTGCTGCCGAATCGCTTCCTGCATGGCAAGGCGATAGTGTTTTCTGTCGGCCTGTGTGCGCGGACCGCGCACCGCCGGACCCTTGCGGCGGTTAAGCAGACGAAACTGGATGCCGGCGGCGTCCGCCACGCGGCCCATCAGCCCGTCCATGGCGTCGATCTCGCGCACAAGATGCCCTTTGCCCAGCCCGCCGATGGCAGGGTTGCACGACATCACGCCGATCGTGTCGAAACGCAGCGTCACCAGCGCGGTGCTGGCGCCGGCGCGCGCCGCGGCACTGGCCGCCTCGCAACCCGCATGGCCGCCGCCCACCACAACCACATCATAGTGATCGGTCATCTTACATAAGTCCCGGACTCAAAAGAGATCAGCGACACATGTCCCCGCGAGACGGGACTGTCAAGAAAACTTCCGCGTGACGTTTCACGTGAAACAGGGAAACCCTGCTTCTGTCCGCGTTTCACGTGAATCACCGCCAAAGATGTTTCACGTGAGTCAATCGGAGCCCTGCCAGCGACCATGCGTGTTTCACGTGAGTCATTTCCCGATGCAGAACTGGGAAAAGATCACGTCGAGCAAGTCTTCGACGTCGACCGCGCCCACGATGCGCCCCAGGCGATCCGCTGCCAGGCGCAGCTCTTCGGCGCGTAGCTCCTGTGGCGTCCCGTCATCGGCGGCGCGATGTAGATGCCGGTTCGCCGCCCCGAGCAACTCGACATGACGCAGCCGCGACGGCAGCACATCGCCGGCACCGCCCGCCGCCTGTGTGGCGCGGTGCCCGATCTCCGCCAGCAATTCATCCACACCCGTCCCTTCCACCACCGATATGCCGAACTCGTATCGCCGGGCCGCATCGTCGGCCGCTCCCCCATCGAGCAGGTCGAGCTTGGTGCCGACGCGCAATGCCGGTATCGTAACAAGAAGCGGACCGGCGTCCCTGGGGTCCGCGGCGTCCTCGAGCAACAGCAAGAGATCGGCGCGGCCCGCCTTCGCTTTCGCCTTCTCGATGCCGATCGCCTCGATTTTGCCGGGCCCTTCCCGCAACCCCGCCGTGTCGATCAACCTGACACGCAGACCTTGGAGATCCAGCACGACCTCCAGCAGGTCGCGGGTGGTGCCGGGTTCATCCGTTACAATAGCCGCATCGCGGCGCGCCAAGGCGTTGAACAGGCTGGACTTGCCGGCATTGGGCGCGCCGAGGATGACGACCTCGAAGCCGTCGCGAATGACTTCGGCGGCGTGGAATCCGGCTATGTGATTGTCAATCTCTGATATCATCGACCGCACGTCGAACCAGACCGCATCCGAAACGGAACCCGGCACATCATCCTCATCGGCAAAGTCGATCTCGGCTTCGATCATCGCCCGCGCATGGATCAGGCGCCGACGCCAGCCGAGATAGAGCTCACTCTGCGCGCCCTCGGCATTCTGGACGGCGAAGCGCCGTTGCGCTTCGGTCTCGGCGTTGACGAGATCCGCCAGCGCCTCCGTCTCGACCAGGTCGACCTTCCCGTTGAGAAAGGCGCGGCGCGTGAATTCTCCGGGTTCGGCATGCCTGACGTCGTCAAATCCAGCGATTGTCTCCAACATTCTGGCCACCACGGCGCGGCCGCCATGAACATGGAACTCGGCGACGTCCTCGCCGGTGAAGCTGGCCGGCCCGGGGAAGAAGACGACCAGCCCGGTGTCGAGAACCGTTCCATCTGGAGCCCTGAGCTTGCGCAGCACCGCCGTGCGCTCCTTAATCATGCCGCCGGCAATCGTTTCGACAACGAATCGAGTCCGAGGGCCGGAGATACGCAGCACGGCGACCCCGGCCGGAAGCCGGCCGCTCGACAACGCCACGATCGAATCGCCTGAAATCATTTGCCCGCTCTACCGAGCCTAGCTATCGTGTCATCACCCATCCCGAGTGCCTCGAAGGTTGGCCATTGTGACATTGCCTGCGCAAAACCTGCTTGCCGACGAGGCCAGCCCCTATCTGCAGCAGCACAGCGGCAATCCCGTACATTGGCGGGGATGGTCACCGGCATCGCTGGAAGAGGCAAAGGCCCTGGACAGGCCTATCCTGCTCTCCATCGGCTACGCCGCCTGCCATTGGTGCCATGTCATGGCCCATGAAAGCTTCGAGAACGACGACGTCGCCGCCGTCATGAACCGTCTGTTCGTCAATATCAAGGTCGACCGCGAGGAGCGCCCCGACATCGACCAGATCTATATGGCCGCACTGTCCTCGATGGGCGAGCAAGGCGGCTGGCCGCTGACCATGTTCCTGACGCCGGATGGCAAACCGTTCTGGGGCGGCACCTATTTCCCGCGCGAGCCGCGCTATGGCCGTCCGGGGTTCATCCAGGTGATGGAAGCGGTCGACAAGGCCTGGCGCGAGAAGAGGGCGAGCCTGCACCAGAGCGCTGACGGCCTGACCTCCCATGTCGAGGCGCGGCTCTCCGCCACGCACTCCAAGGCGCTTCTCGATCGCGATGCGCTGTCCGACCTCGCCGGCCGCGTCAGTGGCATGATCGACCGCGATCGCGGCGGCCTCGCCGGCGCGCCGAAATTCCCGAACGCGCCGTTCATGCAAACGCTGTGGCTGTCGTGGCTGCGCGACGGCAATGCCGCGCATCGCGACGACGTGCTCATCGGCCTCGAACATATGTTGAGCGGCGGCATCTACGATCACATTGGCGGCGGCCTCAGCCGCTACTCGACGGACGCCGAATGGCTGGTGCCGCATTTCGAGAAGATGCTCTACGACAACGCCCAGCTCATCCGCTTCTGCAATTGGGCTCTTGCGGCGACCGGCAATGATTTGTTCCGGGTACGAATCGAAGACACGGTCGACTGGCTGCTGCGCGAAATGTGCGTCGATGTCGGCGCCTTTGCCGCCAGCCTCGACGCCGACAGCGACGGCGAGGAGGGCCTGTTCTACACCTGGAGCAGGGAAGAGATCGAATCTGTCCTTGGCGATGATTCAGCGTTGTTTTTCAACTACTTCACGCTTTCCAGCCCACCCGGCTGGGAGGGCAAGCCGGTTGTCCATCAAACCCTCTCCCAGCAAGCGCTTTGGGCGACCGGCCGCGAACAGCTGGTGCCGTTCAAGGCAAGGCTTCTCGCCGCCCGGGAAGAACGTGTCAGGCCTGGGCTGGATGCAAAGACCCTTACCGACTGGAACGGCCTGATGATCGCAGCACTCGCCGAGGCCGGCCGCTCGCTGGCACGGCCGGATTGGATCGAGGCCGCGGCAAAGGCGTTTGCCCATATCAGCGCCGCCAGCCGCGACAATCGCTTGCCGCATTCCATGCTTGGTATCAGGAAATTGTTTCCCGCTCTATCGAGCGACTATGCCGCCATGACCACCGCGGCGATCTCGCTGTTTGAAGCCACAGGCGATTGGAACTATGTCGATAAGGCCAGCCGGTTCCTCGAACAGCTCGACCATTGGCACGCCGACGCGCAGGGCACCGGCTACTATCTGACCGCCTCGGACAGCACCGATGTGCCGATCCGCATCAGGGGCGACGTCGACGAGGCCATTCCGTCAGCCACCAGCCAGATCATCGAGGCGCAGGTGCGGCTCGCCTCGGCCACCGGCAATCTCGATTTGCAGGAGAAGGCGTGGAAAACCGCCGAGCACGCCGCCGGCCGAGCCGCGCACCAGGCCTATGGCCAGGCGGGCATCGTCAATGCCTGCGCGCTTGCCATCGAACCGCTGAAACTGGTCGTCGTGGACGACCCGGAAGATCAAAAACTCGTTCCGGTCGTTAATCGAAACCCTGATCCCCGCCGCGTCGACATCGTCGTGCCGATCGGTACGGCGGCGAATCGACCCTTGCTGCCCGGCGGAATTCTGCCGCCGACCAACCGGCGCGGCGCCTGGCTGTGCACCGGCCAGGTCTGCCTGCCGGTGGTTGCGGATCCCGATGAGTTGGAAGGGCTGTTGCGCAGTTCGTCATCCTATAGCGCAGCAAGGAGCGACGCGACGCACCGCGGACCCTAGGACGTCACGGAATGGATCCTCGCCCCAGGATGACGAAGAGAAAGCCCGCCTCGCTTCGATTATGTATTCATCGAATCGAAGAAATCGCCGTTGGTCTTGGTCTGCTTCAGCTTGTCGATCAGGAACTCGATCGCGTCGGTGGTTCCCATCGGCGCCAGGATACGGCGCAGCACGAAGATCTTCTGCAGGTCCTGACGCGACACCAGCAGGTCTTCCTTGCGGGTGCCGGACTTGAGGATGTCGATGGCCGGATAGATGCGCTTGTCGGCCACCTTGCGGTCGAGCTGGATTTCGCAGTTACCGGTGCCCTTGAACTCTTCGAAGATGACTTCGTCCATCCGGCTGCCGGTGTCGATCAGCGCCGTGGCGATGATGGTGAGCGAGCCGCCTTCCTCGATGTTGCGGGCGGCGCCGAAGAAGCGCTTCGGGCGCTGCAGCGCGTTGGCGTCGACACCGCCGGTCAGCACCTTGCCGGAGGACGGCACGACGGTGTTGTAGGCTCGGCCGAGACGGGTGATGGAATCCAGCAGGATCACCACATCACGGCCGTGCTCGACCAGGCGCTTGGCCTTCTCGATGACCATTTCGGCGACCTGGACGTGGCGCACCGCCGGTTCGTCGAAGGTCGAGGAGACCACTTCGCCCTTCACCGAGCGCTGCATATCGGTCACTTCTTCCGGACGCTCGTCGATCAGAAGCACGATCAGATAGCATTCCGGATGATTGGCGGTGATCGAGTGCGCGATGTTCTGCAAAAGCACCGTCTTACCGGTACGCGGCTGTGCGTTGATCAGCGCGCGCTGGCCCTTGCCGATCGGCGCCACCAGGTCGATCACGCGAGGCGATATGTCCTTGCTGGGCGGATTGTCTACCTCCATCTTCAGCCGCGAGGTCGGATAGAGCGGCGTCAGATTGTCGAAGTGGATCTTGTGGCGGATCTTTTCGGGATCGTCGAAATTGATCGTGTTGACCTTGAGCAGCGCGAAATAGCGCTCGCCCTCCTTCGGGCTGCGGATCGGTCCTTCGACCGTATCGCCGGTCTTCAGCGAAAAGCGCCGGATCTGCGACGGCGAGATGTAGATGTCGTCGGGACCCGGCAAATAGTTGGCATTGGCGGAGCGCAGGAAGCCGAAGCCGTCCTGCAGCACCTCGACCACACCGTCACCGATGATTTCGATGTCCTGGGCGGCGAGCTTCTTCAGGATCGCGAACATCAGCTCCTGCTTGCGCATGACGCTGGCGTTCTCGACCTCGAGCGATTCGGCATAAGCGATCAGCTCTGGCGGCTTCTTGTTCTTGAACTCGGTGAGTTTCATTTCTTGCATTAGACGGACTCTGGGTAGGCTTTGGGGAAAAGATCGGCGGGATGCGACAAATGCCGGGCGCGGCCGAAAGCAATGACGGGCGGCGCATGACGGGAAGGAAGACCCGTCTTGTATCGTCGGTCGGCTGAAAGAGCAAGCCGCCTTTTGAGCGGGTCCGATGAAGCCTCAGAACGGCTTCACGACGACCAAGATCACGATTGCGATCATCAGCAATGTGGGGATCTCGTTGACGATCCGCCAGTGCCTTGCCGCTTTTTCGTTGCGGTCCTCGGCGAATTTGCGCACCGCGGCGGCCAGATAGCCATGAATGCCAGACAAGATCAGCACCAGGCCAATCTTGGCATGCAGCCAGCCGCCCTGGAACGCAAAGATTTTCCAGGCCAGCCACAGCCCGAACACCCAGGTGAGGATCATCGCCGGATTGATGATGCCGCGCAGCAGACGCCGCTCCATCACCTTGAACGTCTCGGATTGAACGGAGCCCTTCTCCGCGTCGGCGTGATAGACAAACAGGCGCGGCAGATAAAGCATGCCGGCCATCCAGGAGATGACGGCGAGGATATGGATCGCCTTTGCCCAGGGATAAAAGCTTTCCGGTGCGAAGAAAAACAAGACCGCGGTGAGAACGATCAGGACAGCGATGCCGATGACCATGCGCTTCATCGCCTGGCCGGTGCTATTGGTGTTGCTTCTGTCAGTCATCAGCGCGCCGCACTCCGCACCTGTTTCACCATCGCCTCGACATGCGCCACCGGCGTGTCGGGCGTGATGCCATGGCCGAGATTGAAGATCAGCGGCCCGTCCCCCAACGCCCGAAGTATCGCCCCGACCCCGTCGGCCAATGCCTGGCCGCCGGCGACGAGCCGCAACGGGTCGAGATTGCCCTGGACGGCTCCCTGCCGCTGCAATGCCTTCGCTGCCTCGAGCGGCACCGTCCAGTCGATGCCGAGCCCCGTCACACCGGTCCTCTCGCGATAACTCTGGTAGCGGGCTCCGGCGCCCTTGGGAAACCCGATGATCGGCACGTCGGGGTGGACGGCCCGAACTTGCCTGACGACCTCTGCGACCGGCTCGACGCAGAACTCTTCGAATGTAGCATCGTCGAGCACCCCCGACCAGGAATCGAAGATCTGCACGACATCCGCGCCGGCCTCGATCTGGCGGATCAGGTAGGAAGCCGAATGATCGGTGAGCACTTTCAGCAGCTGTCGAAACGCCGCCGGCTCGCGGTAGGCGAACAGCCGCGCCGGCGCCTGGTCCGGCGTACCGTGGCCGGCGATCATATAGGTCGCCACCGTCCAGGGCGCGCCGCAAAAGCCGATCAGCGTCGTCTCGTCGGGCAATTTCGCCCGCAGCCGGCGAAGCGTCTCGTAGACCGGTTCGAGATTCACGTGAAACATGTCGCTTCCCACCGCCGCGATCTCCGCCGCTGAAATCGGTGTCAGCAGCGGTCCGCGCCCTTCCTCGAAGCGCACGTCGCGGCCAAGCGCATGGGGAACGACAAGGATGTCTGAGAACACGATCGAAGCGTCGAAGCCGAAACGCTCGATCGGCTGCAGCGTCACTTCGACGGCAAGGTCGGGGTCGTAGCAGAGATCAAGGAACGAACCGGCACGCCTTCGCGTCTCACGATATTCCGGCAGATAGCGCCCGGCCTGGCGCATCATCCAGAGCGGAGGAGGAAACACCGTCTTGCCCTTCAGGACATCCAGCATGATCCGTCTTGCAGGCATCGAACGCTCGCCTCTCCCGGCTTCCTCTTAATCAAATATCTTATTTTTAAAGAGTCTTCTGATTCTAAGAGTCTGTTGGTTGTGGTGGTTGTCACCTGTCCCGCTTTGGCCGCCAAAACGCCAGCAAGCATATTGTCGCGCACCGCCGATCGCGGTTTGCAGGGTTCTGGGGACAATCAGGAATCTCGCAGGGGAGTCAATGCGCTGGATCGACCGCCCTCGAGACCTGCCCTGTGGACGAACGAAAGGCAAAGCGCTTCGTCCACGGACTTGTCCCCAGCCGTCCGGCGAAGCTGACAGCGCATCGAATTGTGGACAAACCGGCATCTGATACAGTCGCCTTTCGCCGGCATGCCTGCCCCTTAGATCTTATCCACATCCGCCCACAGCCCCAGGTGACCCCTGTGAACAAACCCCAAAGCTTCTTCCACCTGCATCTGATTTCCGACGCCACGGGGGAAACGCTGCTCGCCGCCGGCCGCGCCGCTTCGGCGCAGTACAAGGATGCGCGCGCCATCGAACACATCTACCCGCTCATCCGCACCGAAAAGCAGATAGCCAAGGTGTTCGAGGACATAGAGGAGGAGCCGGGCATCATCCTCTACACGGTGGTCGACCAGAAGCTGGCGCACGGCATCGACGAACGCTGCGCGGCCATGGGCCTGCCTTGCGTGTCGGTGCTGGAACCGGTGCTCACCGTTTTCCAGTCCTATCTCGGGACGCCGGCCGGCCGCCGCGTCGGCGCCCAGCATGTCCTCGACGCCGAATATTTCCGGCGCATCGATGCGCTCAACTTCACCATGGACCATGATGACGGCCAGCTGCCGGCAAACATGGATGACGCCGATGTCGTGCTGATCGGCATTTCGCGCACCTCGAAGACGCCGACTAGCATCTATCTCGCCAACCGCGGCATCAAGACCGCCAACATCCCTATCGTGCTCGGCGTGCCGGTGCCCGAAAGCCTGGTCAACGCCAGGACACCGCTGATCGTGGGATTGATCGCCACCGCCGAGCGCATATCGCATGTGCGCCAGAACCGCATCCTTGGCAATTCGAGCACCTACGTGCCGACCGACTATGTCGACCGCGCCGCCATCAACGAGGAGCTCGCCTATGCCCGCCAGATCTGCACCCGCCATGGCTGGCCGATGATCGACGTCAGCCGCCGCTCGATCGAGGAGACGGCGGCGGCGATCGTTGCCCTTAGGGGGAAGACGCGCTAGGGCAGACGAAAGAAGTGAGCATCCCGTCGCGCACCCCTCATCCGACCTCGCTTCGCGAGGCCACCTTCTCCCACAAGGGGAAGGAAGAACGCGGCGCCGTCGCACCCGCAAATACCGCCAGGTGGCGATTTGCAGCGGCGCCCGCGCAGGACTTCCCTTCTCTCCTTGTTTTGGGAGAAGGTGGCCGAGCGCAGCTCGGACGGATGAGGGATGCGCTACGGAACACCAACCCCGGTGAACCATCATGACAGAAAAAATCATCCTCGCTTCGGGCAGCCCGTTCCGCAAGGCGATGCTGGTCGATGCCGTCGTCGACATCGAGGCGGTTCCCGCGACGCTGGACGAGCGGGCGCTGGAAGCCCCTTTGCAGGACAGCGGCGCCTCGCCCGAGGACGTCGCCCTGGTGCTCGCCGAAGCCAAGGCCACCGAAGTCAGCGAGCGCCGACCCGGCGCGCTGGTGCTTGGCTGCGACCAGACGCTGTCCTTGGGCGACGAGGTGTTCCACAAGCCCGCCGACATGGAGGGCGCGCGCCGCCATCTCCTGGCGCTGTCGGGCAGGACCCATCAGCTCAACAGCGCCGCAGTGCTGGTGCGCGACGGCAAGGTGCTGTGGCGCCATGTCGGCATCGCCTCGATGACCATGCGCAAGCTCGACCCCGCCTTCATCGGCCGGCACCTCGCCCGGGTCGGCGCCAAGGCATTGTCGAGCGTCGGCGCGTATCAAATCGAAGGCGAAGGCGTCCAGCTGTTCGAAAAAATCGAGGGCGACCATTTTACCATTGTCGGCCTGCCACTGCTGCCGTTGCTGGCGGAGCTCCGTACCTTGGGAGCCATCGATGGCTGAGATAATGAAGAAAGCCTTCGTCATCGGCCATCCGATAAAACATTCGCGCTCGCCGATGATCCACGGCCACTGGCTGGCCAAGCACGGCATTGACGGCAGCTACCAGGCGATCGACGTGGCGCCGCGGGACTTCGCCGATTTCCTGGCGAGCATGCAGGCCAACGGCTATCGCGGCGGCAACGTCACCATCCCGCACAAGGAGGCGGCCTTTGCTGGTGTCACGCGCCGCGACCATGCGGCGGACGAGATCGGCGCCGTCAACACGCTGTGGCTCGAGGACGGCACTTTGTGGGGCGGCAATACCGACGGCCATGGCTTTGCCGCCAATCTCGACGATTACGCCGCGGGCTGGGCGGCCAATGGCCCGGCCGTGGTGCTGGGTGCCGGCGGCGCTTCCCGTGCCGTCATCCACGCGTTGAAGGAGCGCGGCGTCGGTGATATCCGCATCGTCAACCGCACGCTCGCCCGGGCGATTGAATTGCGCGACCGCTTTGGCGCCGGCGTCTCGGCGCACGAAATGGCCGCGACCGCCGAATTGCTGGGCGACGCCGGCCTGCTGGTCAACACCACCGCGTTGGGCATGCAGGGCAATGAGGGTTTGCCCGCCGACCCCACGCTGCTGCCCGACCATGCCGTGGTCAACGACATTGTCTACGTGCCGATCGAAACCCCGCTGCTCGCGGCCGCACGGACACGGGGGCTGAAGACGGTCGACGGGCTCGGCATGCTGCTCAACCAGGCGGTGCCAGGCTTCGAGCGCTGGTTCGGCGTCAGGCCGAAGGTTACGGCCGAGCTCCGCGCGCTCATCGTTGCCGATCTTGTGCCCAAGTCTCCGGCGTCGAAACCATGATCGTGCTCGGCCTCACCGGCTCAATCGGCATGGGCAAGTCGACGACGGCCAAGATGTTCGCCGAGGCCGGCGTGCCGGTGCATGATTCCGACGAGACGGTGCATCGCCTCTATGCCGGCAAGGCGGCCCCCCTGGTCGAGGCCGCCTTTCCCGGCACCACCGTTGGCGGAAGCGTCGACCGCGCAAAACTCGCCGCCCGTGTGCTCGGCGATGCGGCGGCCTTGAAAAAGCTCGAAGCCATCATCCATCCGCTGGTCCGCGCCGATGCCGATGCCTTCCTGGCCAGGCATCGTAACGCCGGCGAATCGATCGCGGTCCTGGACATCCCGCTGCTGTTCGAAACCGGCGGCCGTGGCCGGGTCGACAAGGTCGTCGTCGTCACCGCGCCGGCCGAAGTCCAGCGCCAGCGCGTGCTGGCGCGGCCCGGCATGACGGAAGAAAAACTGGCGTCGATCCTGGCCAAGCAGGTGCCGGATGCCGAAAAGCGCCGGCTGGCCGATTTCGTCATCGACACCGGTGAGGGGCTGGAGGCTGCGCGTGCCACGGTCGCGGCGATTATTGCCGAAATCAAGGGGGGTTCTGGCCGCTAGCTTTTTCCTTCTCCCCTTGTGGGAGAAGGTGGATCGGCGCGTAGCGCCGAGACGGTTGAGGGGTGGTGACGGAGTGCCGTCGGCGCCAAGCTGGAGCACCCCTTGTATCTGCACGGAGGAAACTTTGTGCGAGAAGAGCGACTGAGCCTCGAACCGGATGGCCATCC
>NZ_JAPYKS010000044.1:0-30339 GCF_037179605.1 Mesorhizobium salmacidum (SeqCode) | reverse complement strand
GATGGCCATCCGGTTCGAGGCTCAGTCGCTCTTCTCGCACAAAGTTTCCTCCGTGCAGATACAAGGGGTGCGTACAGAGTGGGAGCGTGATGTTTTCGCGCCGATTTCGTGCGATCTTTGATGATGCCGCCAAGCTGGAACACCCCTCATCCGTCTTGCCGCTTTGCGGCAATCCACCTTCCCCCACAAGGGGGGAAGGAAAGGCCAGCGCCACTGCCGGCATGAAAAAGATCTATGCGAAGCCGACGCTGAGCAAGCGCGAGAAGCTTTCGGCCGTGACGGCTGTCGCGTGTCCAGTGTCGGTCTGCCCACACTAGAAACGTTCGCCGTTTCCCGAGAGCCTGTTGCCGCCGGTCGCGCGATAATCCCGGATTGGTACGAATTCATACCAACTGCCCGGCTCGGTTGATCGCCCGGCATAGGCCCGGTACATAAATCGGGCGGCGGACCTTCATCAGGTCGCTAGTGGCCGGCGCGGGGCTCAGGCAATTGTCTCACCGGCATGCGCGCCGGCCATCTTCCCCAAATGATATGAGTGTGGGCCAAAGGCGCTCCGCGTTGTTCGGGGCTCCCTGATGCTGACCTTCGCAGGCTGGATCCGGACGCTGCTCAAGTCGGCGCGGTGAGTTCGGCTGGGGCACCGAGACGAGTGCGGCACGGAGTGAGGTGGTGATGGCTTCGGCGCCGCTTCGATGCACTTGCCGTCAAACGCATGTTGCCAAGCTGGAACACCCCTCATCCGACCTCGCTTCGCGAGGCCACCATCCCCCACAAGGGGGGAAGGAAGAGGCGCCGCATTCGCCTTAACTTTCGATCCAAACCTTCTCGAAATGCTGTTCGAGCGCCTGGTGTTGTTCGCAGCCTTCGATGCCTTTGCGGTAGGTGCGGTAGACCGAGCGCCAGTAGGGTTGGATGATAATGCCGGAATCGCGCAAATTCTGCTCGATCTTGGCCATGATTTCCTTGCGGGCCTTGGGGTCGGGCATGGCCAGCGCCTTGTCGAGCAGCTCGTCGAATTCCTTATTGGCATAGGCGCTTTCGTTCCAGGCAGCGCCGGATTTGTACGCCAGCGCCAGCACCTGGACGCCGAGTGGGCGGCCGAGCCATTCGGTGCAGGAATAGGGGAACTTGCTCCAGTCGTTCCAGAAGGTGGCGGCGGGCAGAACGGTGCGCTTGATCTTGAGGCCGGCCTCGCGGATCTGCGCGGCGATGGCGTCCCCCGTGTTCTTCTGCCATTCGATGTCGACCGAGATCAGCTCGTATTCATGGTCCGCCTTGCCGGATTCGGCGAGCAGTTTCTTGGCCTCATCCACATCGCGTTCGGCCGGGCCGATATCGGCGTATTCGGGGTGCATGGGGCCGACATGGTGGTTGTCGGCGGGCTTGCCGCGGCCGTCGAGGCCGAGCTTCAGCACGGCCGAATTGTCGACGGCGAGCTGGGCGGCGCGGCGCACCTTGACGTCGTCATAGGGCGGATTGCCGACATTGAAGCGGGCGACGATGGTGGACCCCGTCGCGATCTCGGAATTCTTCAACCCCATCTTGTCGGTCTGCGAGACGGCATCGGAAGCGGTCTCGTGGTCGGTGTCGATCTCGCCGGATTCGAACGCCGACAGCATGGCGTTGGGGTCGGAGCCGTAGTCGATCCACTGGATGCCGTCGAGGTAGAACTCACCCTTCCACCACGGCTTGTCCTTGCGCTTGACCTCCGCGCCGGTCTCCGCGTCCCATTTGACCAGCTCGCAGGGGCCCGTGGTGATCGCAAGCGCCTTCATCGGGTCGCCGTCGCCATCATAGGAGCGGTGCATGATCAGCGCGGGATAGTCGGCCATGCCGGCGATCAGCGAGATGTCGGGTTTTGGCAAATTGAGCTTGATGGTGAAGTCGTCGACCTTCTCGATGCCGCCATCGACCACCTTCTTGGTATCGGCATTGACCAGCGCGCCCATGCGTGCGGCGACAGAATTGCCGGCAACGCCGGCCTCGCACCAGCGGGTGAGGTTGTGGACGACATCGTCGGCGTTGAAGGCGTCGCCATTCGACCAGGTGATGCCCTTGCGCACATGCAGCGTCAGCGTCCTGGCGTCATCGCTCATCTCCCATTTTTCCAGCAGCCAGGGCTCGAACGAAAAGTCGGTGTTCCAGCGCACCAGATATTCGTTGCAGTGGCGCGCGACGTTGGACATTTCGACGCCGTCGAAGGTGCGCGGGTCCTTGAAGCCCTTGACGTTCATGGCGATACGCAAGATTCCGCCCTTCTTCGGTTCGGCGGCGCGGGCAGGCGTCGCGGCGATGCCGCCCAGGGCAAAGGCGCCGGCGGCGCTGACGCCGAGCCCGGCCATCAGCGCCAGATATTCGCGGCGGCTGATGCCGCCGGTCCTGAAATCGTCGGCGACGAGTTTGGCCCGCGGGTGAAGCTTGCGGTCGGTCAGCATGAATTTCATCGTCGTTCCCTCTTTTTGTTGGTGCGTGCCGCCCAAAGTGCCCGGCGGTCATGCACAGCCTCGCCGACGCGGGGGCGGCTGCGACCGCCGGGGCGCCATTGCTGAGAGGGAATGATAAAGCGGGGTAACGTGGCGAAATGTTCTGGAATCCGCAGGAGTTGTGCAGTGCTCCGCAGGGGTGAGCGGGGCACAAGCAAGGCGCGAACCCTCTCCCGACTTCGTCATCCACGGGCGGAGCGGTAGCGAAGCGGACGCGCAGACCCGAGGATCCATGCCGCGACGTCGGTCGTAGCGTGCAGCGGGGCAGATTCTGGACCGTGGCAACGCTCGGGAGTCCCGGCATGGATCCTATGGTCTGCGCGGCGTCGCTTCGCTCCTTGCTCCGCCACAGGATGACGAAGAGAGAGGCGGTGGCGCCAGGGCAACGCCCACAAAAAACCCGGCGCGAGGCCGGGTTTCAAGCGATCCTTTTCAGCCGAGCCTCAGCTCACCTTGGTCTGCGACGCGGCCTGGTCCTCGGCGATCTTCTGCTGGAACATCTGCGCGAAATCGATCGGGTCGAGCATCAGCGGCGGGAAGCCGCCATTGCGCGTCGCCTCGGCGATGATCTGGCGGGCGAAGGGGAACAAAAGACGCGGGCATTCGATGAACAGGATCGGCAGCATGTGCTCCTGCGGGAAGCCCGAAATGGCGAAGACGCCGCCATAGACCAGCTCGACGTTGAACAGCACTTCCTGGTCGAAGGAGGCCTTGGCATTCAGCGTCAGGTTAACGTCGAACTGCTTGTCGGAGAGCGGGTTGGCGTTGACGTTCACGTTGATGGCGATGCCGGGCGCCTTGTCGCGGCCGCGCAACGAGTTCGGCGCGCCGGGGCTTTCGAAGGACAGGTCCTTGACATACTGGGCCAGGACGTTGAGCGAGGGCTGCGTCGCGTTGCCGTTGCCGTTGGCGCCGACCGGCGCGTCATCATTGCTGGCCATGAGCCGATATCCTTTTTCCCCTGTGCAGTCTCGCTCACCGAATAATCGGGGCTGACCGAATTGAAATCGGGCGTTCGCTACCATGGCCGGCATGACAAGACAAGGTTTGCCGCCTTGCTTGTCGCGTCGTCATCCCCGGGCGAAGCAGGCGCGCAGCGGCGTCGCGGAGACCCTGGGATCCATGCCGCGACACCGGCCAGGGATGCAGCGGCTCGAAGCAGCCGAATGGCCGACGCACAACTTGCAAGTGACTTCGCCGCGACGGACTTCGAGTTAAAGCAGAGCAAAAATTCCGCACCGTCGCAGCGCGTCCATGTCACGGCATGGATCCTGGGGTCTACGCCGCGTCGCTCCGCTCCTTGCTCCGCACCAGGATGACGAAGAGAAGCCTCAATCGTCCTTCAGCCGCCGCCACGGCGAATTGTGGTCCGGACCGCGCTTCAGGTCGTCCTCGCGCGAATAGTCGCCGTCTTCGAGGTCGATGACCTTGTCGCGCTGGCGGCGGAAGCCGCCGGTGGAGAAATCGGTGGCCACGACGATGCGGCCTTTCAGCCTGCTCCAGGCAAGGTCGCGCACCGGCGGCAGGAACAGGAGCAGGCCGATGATGTCGGTGATGAAGCCGGGGATGATCAAAAGGATCGCCGCGACCACGATCATGGCGCCATGGGCGAGCTGGCCACTGGGGTCGCGGCCGGCAGCCATCTCGGCGCGGATGCGGGTCATGACGCCGAAACCCTGGTGGCGCAGCAAAAGCACGCCGGCGAAGCTCGAGGCCAGCACCAGGCCGACCGTGGCCAGCGCGCCGACCTCACGGCCGACGACGACGAAACCGGCGATTTCCAGCAACGGCAGCGCGAGGAGAAAGAAGGGAAGCAGCGAAATGCGCAAGTCTTTACCGACCATTCGATTGTTTTGTCCCGCTGGCGACCAATCGCCGCTGGCACGGAGGCTGTTAGATAGGTATGCCTGCCTTTGATTTGAATGATTGCGCCTTGCGTTCTATATGCTTTGAATGGTGAACGCTATGCGACCGCGGCCTGTCGGCTGGGACGGTCCGGCCTAGAGGCAGGGATTGATTGGCGGAAAATATGGGCTTCTTCGACTTCGGCACGATTTTCTTCCTGATCGCGGCGGTGGTGATCTTCTTCCAGCTGCGCAACGTGCTGGGCCGTCGGACCGGTAGCGAGCGGCCGCCCTTCGATCCCTATACGGCGGCGCGCACCGACAAGGACGCCACGCAGAAGCCCGAAAACGTGGTTTCGCTGCCGCGCAAGCGGGCGCCCGGGGAGCCGGCGCCGGCAGACACCTATACGGCCATCGACGCCTTCGCCAAGCCCGACACCGATCTCAACAAAGGCCTGCGCGCGATCAAGGACAATGACCCGTCCTTCGACCCCAAGGGGTTCGTCGACGGCGCCAAGATGGCCTATGAAATGATCGTCATGGCCTATGCCGACGGCGACCGCAAAACGCTGAAGAACCTTCTGTCGCGCGAGGTTTATGACGGCTTCGTCGCGGCGATCGGCGAGCGCGAGGCCAAGTCGGAAAAAATCCAGTCCTCCTTCGTCGGCATCGACAAGGCCGACATCGTCTCGGCCGAGATGAAGGGCGGCGAGGCGCATGTGACGCTGCGCATCATCAGCGAACTGATCTCGGCGACGCGCGACCAGGCCGGCACGGTCATCGACGGCGACCCCGAAACGGTGGCCGAGGTCAAGGATGTCTGGACCTTCGCCCGCGACACGCGCTCGCGCGATCCGAACTGGAAGCTCGTCGCCACCGAAGAAGAAGACTGAGTCCGGAACAGGCGGGCTCCGGTGTCGCTGTCGCCCCTCCTTGTTGAAAGGTCCTTCGGCGACCTGCCCGGTTGGGGTGACGACGACCATCTGCCGGCCTTCCAGGCCTTTGCCCGCTCCGCCTTCCATGTGCCGGTAAAACCCTATCGCAGCGGTGCGCTGGGTGTCGATTTCGGCGCCTTCGCCGAGGCCTATGCGCAAGCGCGCCGCGCCGCGCCGGCGAACCGATCCGAGGCCCGCGCCTTCTTCGAGCGCCATTTCGTACCCATGCTGGTCCGGCCGGAGACCGGCGCCGGCCTCGTCACCGGCTTCTACGAGCCGCAAGTCGAGGCCTCGCCGGTGCGGAGCGAGCATTTTGCCGTGCCGCTGCTGTCGCGTCCGGCCGACCTCGTCGATGTCGACGATGCCAACCGGCCCGCCGGAATGGATCCTTATCTCGCCTTCGCCCGCCGGACCGCCGACGGGCTGGCCGAATATCCCGACCGTGGCGCGATCGAGCGCGGCGCGCTCGCCGGCCAGGGGCTGGAGATCGCCTGGCTGGCCGACAAGGTCGACGCCTTTTTCATCCATGTGCAAGGCGCGGCGCGGCTTGCCATGACCGCTGGCCGGCTTTGCCGCGTCACCTACGCCGCCAAATCCGGCCAGCGTTTCACCGGGCCGGGCAAAATCCTAAGCGAGCTGGGCGAAATTCCGCTCGCCGAGGTGACGATGCAGTCGATCCGCGCCTGGTTCAAGGCGCATCCGGAGCGGGTCGACGAGATCCTGTGGCAGAACCGCTCCTATATCTTCTTTCGCGAGGCCGCGGTGGACGACGCGGCGCTGGGGCCGATCGCGGCCGCCAAGGTGCCGCTGACACCGGGCCGATCGATGGCCGTCGACCGCCTGCTGCACACATTCGGCACGCCTTTTTACATCAACGCGCCGACGCTTACCGCCTTCGACAAACGACCGTTCCGCCGGCTGATGATCGCGCAGGACACCGGCTCGGCGATCACCGGGCCGGCGCGCGGCGACCTGTTCGCCGGCTCGGGCGATGCCGCCGGCGAGATCGCCGGGGTGGTGCGCAACGCCGCCGATTTTTACGTGCTGGTGCCACGCGCGCTGGCCGGGGGCGCAAAATGAGCAGGCGCCCGGATAAACTCAGCGAGGATGACCGGGTGCTGTGGAACCTGGTGGCGCGCACCGCCAAGCCGCTCAAGGGTCGCGCCGTCGTCGACATTCCAGACATGGCCGTCGATGCCAGGCCGACGCCGTCGCAACCGGCCCAGCCCGCCGCCGGCCCGCCTGGCGCGGCAAAGCCGAAGGTCCAGCATGTCACGCACCGGCTCGATGAGCCGACACTGGACAAGCTGCAAAAAGGCCGGCTGCCGATCGAGGGCCGCGTCGACCTGCATGGCATGACGCAGGACGAGGCCTATTCGCTGCTGTTCTCGTTCCTGCACCGGGCGCATGCCGGCGGCGTCCGCTATGTGCTGGTCATCACCGGCAAGGGGTCGTCCTCCGGCGGCGATGGCATCCTGCGGCGCGCCGTGCCGGCCTGGCTGTCGACACCGGCGTTCCGGCCGCTGGTCTCCAGCCACGACCATGCCGCCCGCAACCATGGCGGCTCGGGCGCGCTCTATATCAGGCTGCGGCGGGCACGCTCATGAGGGCTCTCAGGAGGCCGGGCGCATGACGCCGTTCGGCGAGAAGCTGCGGACGCTGAGGGCCGAACGCGGCGTCAGCCAGAAAGACATGGCGGCGGCGATCGGCGTCAGCGCCGCCTATCTCTCGGCGCTCGAGCATGGCAGGCGCGGCGCGCCGACCTGGACGCTGATCCAGAAGATCATCGGCTATTTCAACATCATCTGGGACGATGCCGAGGAACTGGCGCGGCTGGCCGAAACCTCGCATCCGCGCGTGAAACTCGATACGTCGGGTCTTTCCCCCGCCGCCACCGAACTTGCCAATCTTCTGGCCGAGAACATCGAAAAGCTGGATGAGGCCGCGCTTCTGCGCATCACCGCGTCGATCCGCGCGGCACTCGGCCGGCGATCCTAGACTCGGGTTTCCGCCCGAACTTTCCGGCGGCCGGGCGATCGCCCGATCGCAAAGCAACGCCCGCCGGCGAGTAGCCGGCGGGCAGCCGTGGTGAGATCATTTCTTGCCGGCCGTGCTGCCGCCATTGCCGCCACGGCCATGGTCGCCATGATCCTGGCCGCCATGTCCGCCGCCCAGGCAGTCCGACGCGCCGGCGGCGCCGCAACAGCGGCCGGCCCACAGGTCGTTGAGGTTGGTGTTGGCGCAGCTTGGGATGGTCTGGCCGGCCAGAGCGGATCCGGTCAGGGCCGAAACGGCAGCGGCGGCGAGAAGGGTGTTGCGCAGAAAAGCAGTCATTCGAGGTCTCCATGGTTTGGGTTTCTATCGTCCACGGCTGTGTGTCGCCGGGCGAACGGAAATGGTTCACGGAGAGGTGAGAATTTTTTGGACGGAGGTGCGCGGCGGAGCCTCCTCGCCTTCGTCATCCACGGGCGGAGCGGGAGCGAAGCGGACGCGTAGACCCGAGAATGACGAAGCGCTGGGAGTGCGCAGCCCTAACCGGGCGGCTTTCCCCTACTGTACCGAGCCCACCAGAACCTGCTGGCCGCCGCGGATCGAGACCCAGCGGCCGGTGTTGTCGATCGCCTGGCGCTTGAGGAAGCGGTAGCCGGTCTCGTCCCAGGGCTTGACCTTGTCGGTCAGATTGTCGAGCACATAGTCGCCACCGTCGGTGCGCACGGTCAGCACGGCGTGGCCTTCCCCGTCGGGCTTGCGCACCACGGTCATCAAGAGATCGGCGAGCGACATGCCCATGCGGGACAGCTGGCGCCGCTTCTCCAGCACGTAATCCTCGCAGTCGCCGACGCCCTTGTCGGGATAGGCCCAAACCTCGTCCTTGCCGTAGATGTCCATGTCGCTCATCGGCTTGACGGCGGCATTGACCCTGGCGGTGACGTTGACCAGCTTGCGCATCAACCCGTCGGTCAGGGCCGCCGGCGCGAGGTTGGCTGGGCGGATCGAGCATTCGCCCGGCCGCTGCTTGCAGAAATCATAGTGACCGATCGGCTGCGAGGTGAGGCCCCCGGTCGCCATCGCGTCCGAAGCCCAGGCCGGTGTCATCCAGCCCCCCGTTAACGCCAGCCCGGCTGCCGCGCATACGCGCAGCCTTCGCGTGATTGAGGAATTCATTGTCCCCGCTCGCCCTGTTGTTAACGAAACGTTAAGGGCGATTTACACTCCGTGTCAATTAAGACATCGAGTTGATTTGCGGCATGGTTACCCGCGGGGAGGGACAGCGGCACTTACGCAACAGAATCGGATCCGCGGCCGGCCCTGTTTCAAAATCGCCTACCGCTTGGCGGTGCGGACCAGTTTCGGCTTCACCGCCACCCGGGTCTGGCGGCCATAGCTGGTGATGAAGTCGACGATGCGCGGCACGATCTCGGAGCGGAAGCGCGAGCCGTTGAAGACGCCGTAATGGCCGACCGCCGGCTGCACATAGTGCGCCTTCTTGTCGGCGGGGATGTTGACGCACAGGTCCTGCGCCGCCTTGGTCTGGCCAAGGCCCGAAATGTCGTCGTTCTCGCCCTCGACCGTGAACAGGGCGACGTTGCGGATAACCGACGGATCGATCCTGGTGCCGCGATGCGTCATCTCGCCCTTGGGCAGGGCATGGCGCACGAAGACGGTGTCGACGGTCTGCAGGTAGAACTCCGCCGTCAGGTCCATCACCGCCAGATATTCGTCATAGAAGTCACGGTGCTTTTCGGCGTTGTCGCCATCGTGCTTCACAAGGTGCATGAAGAACTCCTTGTGAGCGATGATGTGGCGGTCGAGGTTCATGCTCATGAAACCCGAGAGCTGCAGGAAGCCGGGATAAACCTCGCGGCCGAAGCCCGGCACCGGCCAGGGCGCGCGCATGACGACGTTGTCGCGGAACCAGTCGATGCGCTTCTCCTTGGCCAGCAGATTGACGGCGGTCGGGTTGCGGCGAGTGTCGATCGGCCCACCCATCAGGGTCATCGTCGAAGGGACGAAGGGGTCGCCCTTCGCCTCCATCAGCGCCACCGCCGCAAGCACCGGCACGGAAGGCTGGCACACGGCCATCACATGCGTGTCCGGACCCAGCGTGTGCAGCATGTCGATGACGTAGTCGATATAGTCGTCGAGATCGAAGCTGCCATCGGCCAGCGGCACCATGCGGGCATCGACCCAGTCGGTGATATGGAGATCGGCATAGGGCAGCATCGCCTCGACGGTGCCGCGCAGCAGCGTCGCGTAATGGCCCGACATCGGTGCCACGATCAAAAGCTTCGGGTCGGCCTTGCGTCCGGCTGGAACGGCGCGCTCGAAACGGACGAGATTACAGAACGGCTTCGACCAGACTGTCTTTTCGGTAACCGCGACGCTCTTCCAGTCGACCACGGTCTTGTCCAGGCCGAATTGCGGCTTGCTGTAGCGGCGCGTGGTGCGCTCGAACAGTTCGGCGCCCGCCGCGACCGAACGGCCCCAGTGCGTATGCGAAACCGGGTTGAGCGGATTGGAGTAGAACAACCGGACCGCGTCGGCATAGAGCCGTGCCGGCTGCAGGGCGGCGTGGTTCATTTCGTAGAGCTGATAGAACATCCGTTACCCCGCGACCGAAGAGACGACGAACAGCGCCGATCCCTAGATGTCTCGCGGGGAAGTTAACAACTAATTGCTGCGATGCAATACGTCACGTGGCGTGACTAATGCTAATTTCGTCCAAAGCCTTGAAAACAGGCGCCCGACGGCACAGCCGGCTCAATGTGCAGTGCCGAAATGTGTAGGATATGTGTCAGGCCTTCGCACTGGACACCGACCATGATCCCGAAGGTTCCCGTTTGCTCCGCTGGCCCGCGGTGCGGGAGAGATCATGGTCAGGAGACGATCAGATCAGACGCGCGCCATGCAGACGGAAGTCTGACCGGAGCCGATGAAGCCGAGCTGGCCGGCGGCGCCCTTCGACAGGTCGAGCACGCGGCCCTTGATGAAGGGACCACGATCGTTGATGCGCACGACGACGCTGCGGCCGTTGTTCTTGTTGGTGACCCGCAATTTGGTGCCGAAAGGCAGCGTGCGATGGGCGGCGGTCAATGCCGAGGGGTTCATACGCTCGCCCGATGCGGTTTTCGAGTGCAGCGCGTACCAGGAAGCGCGGCCACACTGGCCGGCGGCGGCGGTTGCCGAAGTGGCGGAGGCGCCGACCATCAGGCCAGCAGCGATCGTTACCGCGACAAGCGCAGTCTGTTTTGGGGTCTTCATATTTGGGGGATGGCTCCGTTTTTTGACAGACCCCAGCCGTTAGGAAAAGAATAAGGCACGAAATGCGGCGGTGATCTGGCGGTTCCATGGCAAGATCACACGTTTGGAGTCATCGGGTAACAGTCTGTCAGGGACTTTTTTGGCGCGCCGAAACCAGTTTCGATCATGTTTTGATCGGCACGGAGGACTTTTATGACAAGATCGAGCGTTGATCCCCAAATAGAAGTCTGCACGATCTGGCCACTTCCTTCGGCTCTTTCATCACGGCAATAGCGCCGCAATCGATCGACTTGAAAAGCGGGATCCGACAATGAGACTGACCAAAAATCTGCTGGCCAAAAATCTGCTGGCCTTGATCGTTCTGGCCATGGGCGCCCTGTGGTCGCTGCAAGGCATCGGCGTGGTCGGCGGCAGCTTCATGACCGGCCAGTCGCAATGGCTCTATATCGGTCTCGCCGCCATGCTGGCCGGCCTGGCCGGGCTGGTGTGGGCGAACCGTTCGCCCTGAAACTCTTGTTTTTCCGAAATGACCTTAACCGAACAGCTGGTCGAGAACCCTGCCTTCGAGACGGGCAAGCTCGGCGGAACCGCGGCGGCGCGGCCGTTCCACCGGCACATCCAGATCGAGCGCGATCTTGCCGCCGCTGACCACCACCACCCGGTCGGCGAGCGCAACCGCTTCGGCGACATCATGCGTGACCAGCACGGCGGTGAATTTCTGGGCAATCCAGATACGCTCAAGCAATTGCTGCATCTCGATACGGGTCAGCGCGTCGAGCGCCCCGAGCGGCTCGTCGAGCGCCAGGACCTGCGGGTGACCGACCAGCGCGCGGGCCAGCGCCACGCGCTGCTTCTGGCCGCCGGACAGCACCGAGGGCCATTCATCGGCTCGGTCGGCGAGGCCAACCTCGCCGAGAATGCCGAGCGCGCGTTGCCTTGCTTCCGAGCCGGAGGCGATGCCGGTCAACCCGACCTCGACATTTTTCACCACGCTGGCCCAGGGCAGCAGGCGCGGCTCCTGGAACATGAAGCGCGTGCGGCTGTGGCCCTCTTCCTCGGCTCCCAACGTCAGCGATCCCGATGTCGGCCGGTCGAGCCCCGCGAGCAACCTGAGCAGCGTGCTCTTGCCGCAGCCGCTTTTGCCGATGACGGCGACGAACTGCCCGACCGGCACGTCGAGGTCGATGCCGTCGAGAACGGTCTTGTCGCCAAAGCGTTTCCCCACGCCCTTGAAGGCGAAGGCGCGCCGGCCTTCGACCGGTCTCGCCGGGCGCGCGGGCGCCGGCGCGGTGACAAAGGAGCGGACGGAGGTCAGACTGGCGGCCGGCATCGAATACTCATCCGTTCTGAAAGGCGAGATGCCAGCCGAGCGACAGGCGCTCGAGCAGGCGGGCGAGACTGTCGGCGAGCTTGCCGAGCAGCGCGTAGATCAGGATCGACAGCACGACGACATCGATCAGCAGGAATTCGCGCGCCTGCATGGCCATGTAGCCGAGCCCGGAGCTGGCCGAGATGGTTTCGGCGACGATCAGCGTCAGCCACATGATGCCCAAGGCGTAGCGCAGGCCGACGAAGATCGCCGGCAGCGCGCCGGGAAGGATGACGCGAACGAACAGCGCGCGCCGGTCCATGCCGTAGACGCGGCCCATCTCGACGAGTTGCGGGTCGACGCTCTGGATGCCGAGCAGCGTGTTGACGTAGATCGGAAAGAACACGCCGAGCGCCACCAGGAACAGTTTTGCTTCTTCGTCGATGCCGAACCAGAGGATGACCAGCGGGATCAGCGCCAGGTGCGGAATGTTGCGGATCATCTGCAGCGTGGTGTCGGTCAGGCCGCGGCTGAGCGTCGACAGCCCGTTGGCAAGGCCGAGCGCAAAGCCGATCGAGCCGCCGACGGCGAAGCCGGCAAGGGCGCGCGCCGTCGAAACGCCGATGTTCCGGATCAGTTCACCCGACAGCGTCAATCGCCAGAAGGCCTCGGCGACGGCACTTGGCGCCGGAAGCACGTTGGCCGGCATGACGCCCGCGCGGGAAGCCACCTCCCAGCCGGCAATCACCAGCACCGGCAATAGCCAGCCGATGCCATTCCCGCGCAGGCGTGCGGAAAAGCTCATGACGCGGCCTGCAGGCGGGCCGCGCCATGGAAGCCGACCGAGAATTCGTTGGCGATGTCTTCGCGCGGCTTGAGCCGCCTGGTACCGAGCCCAAGCTTGGGGAAGAGCAGTTCGGCGACGCGATAAGCTTCCTCGAGATGCGGATAGCCGGAGCCGATGATCGTATCGATGCCGATCGCCTGGTATTCGCGGATGCGGTCGGCAACCTGCTCCGGCGTGCCGACCAGCGCGGTGCCGGCGCCGCCGCGCACCAGCCCGACGCCGGCCCACAGATTGGGCGAGACGACCAGTCTGTCGCGGCGGCCGCCATGCAGTTCGGCCATCCGGCGCTGGCCGACCGAGTCCATCTGGTTGAGGAACCGCGCCTGCGCGTTCTCGATCTGGGCATCGGTGACGTGGCTGATCAACCGGTCGGCGGCACGCCAGGCTTCGTCCTCGGTTTCGCGAACAATGAAATGCAGCCGAATGCCGAAACGCAATTCGCGACCGCGCGATGCCGCTTTCGCGCGCGCCGATGCCAGCTTTTCGGCGACCTGCGACGGTGGTTCGCCCCAGGTGAGATACATATCAACCAGATCGGCGGCTAGATCCTGCCCGGCATCGGACGAACCGCCGAAATAAAGGGGCGGCCGTTCCTGTGATGGCAGAAGGTCGAGGCGGCCATTCTCGACGCGGTAATATTTGCCGTCGAAATTGACACGCTCGCCGGACACCAGGCCGCGCCAGATGGTCAGGAACTCCTGCGCCTGCGCATAGCGCTCGTCATGGGGCAGGAAGACACCATCGCCGGCAAGCTCGGCCGGATTGCCGCCGACCACGACATTGAGCAGCAGGCGGCCGTTGCTCAGACGGTCGAGCGCCGCCGTCTGCCGCGCCGCGAAGGTCGGCAATGTCACGCCCGGCCGCAACGCGACGAGGAATTTGAGCCTTTCGGTCAGCGTCGCCAGTCCAGTTGCGGTGATCCAGGAATCCTCGCAGTTCTGCCCGGTCGGCAACAGCACACCGGGGAAGCCGAGGCGGTCGACTGCCTGCGCGATCTCCTTGAAATATCCGAACTCCGGCGGCCGCTGCTGGTGCTCGGAGCCGAGATAGGAACCATCGCCATGAGTCGGGATGAACCAGAAGAAATCGAGTGGCTTGGCTGGCGTGGTCAAGGCGGGCCTCCTGGAGGTCAAGGCATAAACGGCAACGGCGCCGGGCGTTTCTCCACGCGGCGCCGCGTGACGAAAAATCAATTGCCCCGCGCTGTCCAAACCGCGTCGGAAATCCGCACCGCATTGGGGATCAGGCCGAGCTTGTAGAAGCGGTCGGCGGTAGCCTGCTGGCCGGCAACGATCTCGCCGGTGATCGGAAAGATGCCGAACTTGGTCCGGTTGGCGGCGATGGTCTGTGCGTCGAGCGGCACCCCGGTCACCTCATGCAGCGCTTGCGCCACCTTGTCGCGATTCTGGTCCGCCCATTTCGCCGCCTCACCAAGCGCGGCGATGGTCGTGGTGACGATTTCGGGATGCGCCTTGGCGAAATCCTTGTTGGCGAGGAAATAGGTATTGACCTTGAGCACCTCGCTGGAGCGGGCCAGCACACGCGGCTGGTAGCGGGTTTCGGCGATGGCAAAGAACGGATCCCAGACCGCCCAGGCATCGATCTGGTCGCTGGCGAAGGCGGCGGCCGCATCCGCAGGGCTGAGATAGACCGGCGTGATCTGGTCGAAGGCAACGCCTGCCTTTTCCAGCGCGGCGACGAGAAGATTGTGCGCACTGGTGCCCTTGCCGACGCCGACGCGCTTGCCCTTGAGATCGGCGACCGACTGGACCGGCGAGGCCGGCTTGACGAAGATCGCCTCGCCATCGCCATTGGACGGCAGTGCCGCGGCATAGACGATGTTGGCGCCCGCCGATTGACCAAAGATCGGCGGCGCGTCGCCGGTCCAGCCGGCATCGATGGCGCCGACATTGAGCGCTTCGACCAATGGCGGCCCGGCGGTGAACTCGACCCACTTCACCGTGACGCCCTTGTCGCCGAGCGCCTTCTCGATCACCTGCTGCTGCCTGGCGATCACCGGCAGGCCGGTCTTCTGGTAACCGATGCTGAACTGCTTCAGGTCCTGCGCGGCAGCGCCGAACGACAGCACGACTGTCGCGGCCAGGAGGCCGATGCCGAAAACGCGTCTCGTCAGATTGAACATGATCCCTCTCCTTCAATGCCTGGGCAGCGCCGAGAAACTTCCGATCGAGCGGAGTGGGACCAGGCTAGGTATGTCTATAAAGTTAGTAGAGAAAGAATTTTGCGAGATGAACCAGCAAGAGGAAATTGTTTTCTACGTCTCGATCGAGCGGCAAGGCCGATGGCAACTCTCTCTTCCCTACGCAGGAGGGGGACCTGTCATCGAGGGTTCGCCACCCGTCAGCCACTCACTGCGACCAGTACTGCCAGGCCCAGTAAAAACTCTCGTCGCGCGGTGGAAGGCGATCGCGCCCGGCCAGGAACGGGACCGGCGCCGGCGATCGCGGGCTGTCGTCTCTTGCCGCTTTCTCGTCGGAGGCAAGGCCGAGCAGCCAGGAGCCGACATGGGCAAACAACACGGCGGTCGAATGGGTCATCGTCATTTTCCTTTTCCGATCATTCTCGTCCGGCCCACGGGACGAGCACGCGCTCGATCCGGCGGATGGTGAATTCGAGCACGAAGGCGATGGCGGCGATCACCAATATGCCCATCACCACCACGTCGGTGACGAGGAACTGGGCCGCGGACTGGATCATGAAACCGAGCCCGCGCGTCGCCGCCACCAGTTCGGCCGCGACCAGTGTCGACCAGCCGGCGCCGAGCGCGATGCGCAAGCCGGTCAGGATCGAGGGCAGGGCGCTAGGCAGGATCACATGGCGGACCACTTGCACTCGCGTCGCGCCAAGCGAACGCGCGGCGTTGACGCGCTCCTGCGAGACGCCGCGAACACCGGAGGCGGTGGACAGGGCGACCGGCGCCAGCATGGCGATGGCGATCACCAGGATTTTCGACGGCTCGCCGATGCCGAACCAGATGATGACCAGCGGCAGATAGGCCAAAGGCGGTATCGGCCGCAGGAATTCGAGCAGCGGATCGAAGATGCCGCGCCCCACCGTGCTGATGCCGATGGCGAGCCCCACCGGCACGCCGACCAGGATGGCGGCGACCAGTGCTGCGAACACGCGGCCCAGGCTGGCGACGACGTGCTGCAGCAGCGTCGCGTCGACGAAGCCGTCGCCGACAACCACGACGAACTTGTTCCACACGGCGAGCGGCGAGGGCAGGAACACCGGAGACACCAGCTGCAGGCGGGCCGACAGCGTCCAGAGTGCCAGCACCGCCAGGATGGTGACGGCGCTGACCATGCGCGCCGAAACGCCGGTCCGTTTCGCCCGTGGCCTGGACCAAGGCACCGACAGGCCGTCGGTTTCATCTGTCCTTGAAGCGGGCCGTTCCGTGTAGAAGGAAATGGTCATGCCGCCTCTCCCTCGAAGATCGCATCGGTCAGTTCGCCGCGCGCCGCCGCGAAGGCCGGATCGGCCTTGATGGCGCGGATGGCTTCGCCCGACGCGTAGCGCCGGGAGAAACCCGGCTCGAAGGTTCGCACCACGCGGCCAGGGCCGGGCGCCAGCACGACGATACGGGTGGCGAGCACCAGCGCCTCCTCGATGCCGTGCGTCACCATCAGCACGCCGGCGTGGCTTGCCGTCCAAAGGTCGAGCAGCGTCGTCTGCATGCGTTCGCGCGTCAGCGCGTCGAGCGCGCCGAGCGGCTCGTCGAGCAGCAGGAATTCGGGTTCGGCGGCGAGCGCGCGGGCAAGGCCGACACGCTGGCGCATGCCGCCGGAAAGCTCCCAGATGCACTTGTCGCCGGCATCGCCGAGCCTGACCAGCGCCAGCAGTTCATCGGCGCGCCGCGCCCGCTCGGCTGGCCTGACACCGCGCAGCCTGAGCGCGAAGGCGACGTTTTCGCGCACTGTCAGCCAGGGAAACAGAGCATCGTTCTGGAATACCACCGCCCGATCCGAACCGGGCCCGGTGATCGGCTGGCCGTTGATCGAGGCCGTGCCGCGCGCGGGCGCGACAAGGCCGGCGGCGACATTGAGCAGCGAGGTCTTGCCGCAGCCGGAGCGGCCGACAAGGACGACGAAATCGTCCTTGTCGACACCGATCGAGACATGCTCGACGGCGGGTGCCGGCTGGCCGTCATAGTGGATGGAGATCTTGTCGAGCACGAGATGCGGCATGGGCCCTGGCCGATTAGAGGGAAATCCGCCTGCCCCGAAACCGCGCCTGTCAGCGGCTTCGGGGCAGGCAACACACGGCGTCAGGGAGGGTGAGCCGCGTGTGCGAGACGTCAGTTCGAGGCCAGCGCCTCGGTGACGTATTTCGATGTCACATATTTCGAATAGTCCGGCAGCACGGCGTCGACCTTGCCTTGCTCCTTGAGGAAGGCGGATGCCGCCGCGATCGCCTTGACCGTGCCGCCGCCGAGGAATTTGTCGGAGGCCTGTTCTTCCAGGGTGGGGAAGGCATAACCCTTCAGCAGCTCGGGCACCTCTTCGCGCTTGGCGCCGGTCAGCCTGGCGATCTCAGCGGCTTGCGGCGACGACACCGACCAGGCGTCGGGCTTGGCGAGATACCCTGCATAGGCCGCACCCGTCACCTTGACGAAGTCGCGTACGGCTTCCGGGTTCTTTTCGGCGAAGTCGGTGCGCACGATCCAGGCGTCGAAGGTCGGCGCGCCCCAGGCGGCGACTTGCGCGGAATCCAGCACCACCTTGCCCGATGTCTTGATCTGGCCCAGCGCCGGATCCCAGACATAGGCGGCGTCGATGTCGCCACGCGCGAAGGCAGCGGCGATTTCCGGCGGCCTTAGATTGAGGATCTCGACCGATTTCGGATCGACATTCTCATGCTTGAGCGCGGCAAGCAGGCTGTAATGCGTCGTCGACACGAAGGGCACGGCGACCTTCTTGCCGGCGAGGTCGGCGACCTTCCCGACGCCGGCGCCGTCGCGGGCGACCAGCGCTTCCGACGGTCCGATCAGGCCAACCACGAAGATGGCCTGGATCGGCAGTTCGCGGCTGGCGGCGGCCGCCAGCGGGCTCGAGCCGACATAGCCGATATCGACCGAGCCGGAGGCGACGGCGGCGATGACATCGGCACCGGAATCGAACTTGCGCCAGTCGATGCTGGCCTTGGTGGCCTTTTCATAAGCACCGTCGGCCTGCGGCACTTTCGAGGGCTCGACCACCGTCTGGTAGCCGATGGTGATCTTGAGGCCGTCGGCCATGGCCGGGCCGAGGAAGGCGGCGCCGGCAAGGGCAACGGAAGACAGGAGAATGACGCGGCGTGAAATGCTGGACATGAAAGGCTCCTTGAAAGGGGAAAACCGGATTGCCTGTTCATAGTCAGCTAGTTCTATGGTTCTTGTAGAGTTAAATCCTTCCAAGGAAGAACGGCATGTTGAAAAAAAGCCACTGGCGGCGGGCCGCCGTGGCGGACAGGGCGGCTGCCCTGGCTCAGGAGCGGCGAAGCCACCAGCTTTGCCCCGGGCTTGATACCGCGACCGTTCCAGTACCGACAGGTTTGAACGAGAATTCCGATTTGGCGCCTCCTCCAGCAAATCGATGCTTAAAATGGGGAAGAATTTAAAATCACGTTCCGCGCGCCAAAGGTTAAGTATAGTAAACTTATCGACATAGGAGTGTTCGACGATGACAGGCCATACCGCGCCTATCGGGCAACCGCCGGCGTCGTCGGATCCCGGCTGCAAGCCTACGGGCAGGCAAGCCACGCTTCTGTGTCCCTGGCGTCACAAGGCGGGTCTAAAATCGCCGCAACGGCTTGAAAACCAAACAAGATCAACCGCAATTGGCTTGTATATCATGTCACTAGAATTTATGTGTGATGGATGCTTCGGCGCGGCGGGGAGGCACGCGAGGCGTTTCGCAACGGATGGCCTAGGGCCATCGCATGACAGAGAAACGTTCGGTTCATGCTCACCAAAAAAGGCAAGTACGGCCTCAAGGCGCTCGTCCATCTCGCGCGGATGCCGGCCGGACAGCTCGCCTTCGTCGGCGATATCGCGACCGGCAACAACATCCCGAAGAAGTTTCTCGACGCCATTCTCGGCGAGCTGCGCAATGCCGGCTTCGTCCAGAGCCGCAAGGGCAAGGAGGGCGGCTACCGCCTGGCGCGGCCCGCCGACGAGATCAAGGTCGGCCACGTCGTGCGCGTCCTCGACGGGCCGCTGGCCCCGATCCCCTGCGCCAGCCGCACACAATATCAGCGCTGTGAAGACTGCAACGAGGCGACATGCCAAGTCCGACATCTGATGCTCGAGGTCCGGCAGGCGATCGCCGAGGTGCTCGACCAGCGCAGCCTCGCCGAGATGCGCGACATCGCCGACGATCTTACGATCGCGTCGGGCGCCGACGATCTTACGATCGCGTCGGGCGCCGACGATCTTACGATCGCGTCGGGCGCCGACGATCTTACGATCGCGTCGGGCATGAGCGGCCTACCGGTCGCGAGGGACGACCTGCCGGTCGTGGTGAAGGCCCAGGCCTGAAGCCGGCGCCTGGCACGGGGCTCGCTTGCGCATGACCGGGCGGACCGATTCCATCACCCCCAGTTCCATCATCATCGTCGGCGGCGGCGCCAGCGGCGTGGTGCTGGCCGCCCATCTGCTCAAATCGCCCAATCCGGACCTGCGCGTCACACTGATCGAAAAGCGCCCGCATTTCGGCCAGGGCATCGCCTATTCGACGCTGCTGTCGGCGCATGTGCTGAATGTCAGTGCGGCCGGCATGAGCGCCTATGCCGACGATCCCGGCAATTTCTGGCGCTGGCTGCTGGAACGGAGGCTGGCGACACCGGAGCAGGCTCCGGTCTACGCGCCGCGCAGCCTCTATGCGCGTTATCTCAAGGAATTGCTCGACGATCTGGAGACGCGCGAGCGCGAGACCGGCCGGCTGCGCCTGATCCGCGAGGAGAGCCTGTCGATTTCGCCCACCGGATCCGGGGTCGAGGTGGCGCTCGCCAACGGCACCAGCGTGGTTGCCCATCTTGCCGTGCTGGCCACCGGCCATGACGAACAGCCCGCGCAGGGCCATGCGATCCGGATGGGCTCGGAGGCCGATACCGCGCTCGATCCGGACAGCCGGATCGTGGTGCTGGGCACCGGGCTCAGCATGGTCGATGCCTTCCTTTCCCTGGAGCAGCGCGGCCATCGCGGCGACATCATCGCGGTGTCGCGGCGCGGCCTGCTGCCCTCGCCGCACCGCAAGGGCAATCCGATCAAGCTCGACGTCGCCGACATCCCGCTCGGCACCCAGCTCTCCTATTTCGTCGGCTGGTTCCGCGACCTCATCCGCGAGAACCAGAAGGCCGGCGTCGACTGGCGCGACGTCGTCGACGGCCTGCGCCCCTTCAACCAGAAGATCTGGCAGAACTGGCCCGCCTCGGCCAAGCGCCGCTTCGTCGAACACACCAAGGCCTGGTGGGACATCCATCGCCATCGCATGGCACCCGAGGTCTACGCCAGGGTGACGGAGGCCGTGCAATCGGGACGCATCCGGCCGATCGCCGGGCGCGTCGTCGGCGTCACGCCGGGCGACGGCTTCGCGGTCGAGGTCCAGTCGCGCCACACACAGCGTCTCGAAACATTCGATGTCGCCCGCATCTATGATTGCTCCGGCATCGTGCGCGACATCTCGACCTCGTCGAACAGCGTCGTGCGCTCGCTGGTCGACCGCGGCCTGGCGCGTCCCGATCCGCTGCGCATCGGCCTCGACGTCTCGGCCAATTGCGAGATTATCGCCGCCGACGGCACCGTCTCGCGAAAAATCCTCGCCGTCGGGCCGCTGACGCGCGGCACCTTCTTCGAGATCGACGCCATTCCCGATATCCGCGTCCAGTGCGCCAGGCTGAGCAAGCTGTTGCTGGGATAGAGCAATTCCGGCGGCGATCGTATATTTGGCAGACCCGCATCCGGCTCAACCCGAAAGCGTCTTCCGCGATCGCACCATAGTTGGCTGAGTGCAGTCTGGTATTTAGCCCAGGTGGCCCTATCTGGACCGAACAACTTCCGTTCTTAGCTATAAGACGGCAGGACTAAAGTCTTGTGCACCGGTAGGCCTTGGTCCGAGGGGCCTTCAAACGTTCCGGACTTGTCCATTGGACGTTCCGCACTTTAGCCAATTAAGATATTCACGGCTTGACGCAGACCTCTTGCAAAGGGAGCGCGATGCTCCCGCCTTCGACTGGATTTCCTCCCCGAAATGCCGACACCCCCAGATTGCGATTTCAAGCTGGCCATGGGCTAACCCCGCGAAAAAGAATGGCCGGTGCGGGGATGCTTGGGTTGAAAGCGGGTCGCACCGGCCATTGCGGGTTAGGCTTCGATTTGGGATCGTCTCCCGCATGACCAAGCTATATGTATATTAGCTATTGCTCAACTAAGACTGAAGTCCCTTCCGCTGTCCGCCGGACGAGACGGTTCAGCCGCCCAATGCCTCACACACGGCGCGCGCGATCTCGGCGCCGGAAAAGTTCTGCTGGCCGGTGATCAGGTTGCCGTCGCGCACCGCAAAGGCGCGCCACAGGCCGGCCTGGATGTAGTTGGCGCCGATCGCCTTGAGCTCATCCTCGATCCGCCATGGCATCAAATGTTTTCCGCGCTCCAGCGCGCCCATCCGCCAGGTCGCATGGTCGGCAAAATCCTCCTCGATATTGGCGAACCCGGTCACCGTCTTGCCGGCGGCGAGCAGCGATCCATCGGCGCGCCTGGCATAGCGCAGCAGCGCCGTGCCATGGCAAAGAGCTGCCGCCACCTTGCCCGCTTCATGGAAGGCAACGAAGGTCCGCTGCAGCGCGTCCCGTACACTCATCGTAGCTCTCCTCTATGAAGCTGTCGCCGATAAAGCCTAATGCTGCAATCTGGCCATATGGCCGTGCAAAATCTGCTTCCGTCGCCGCCGGGCGTTGCTTCAAGTCGGCGAGGGTGACCGCCGGGTTTGAAGTTGTCATAGGCGAGGATCTTCATCGACCGTCTCCTTGTGCTGGTATGGCGTATGTTCGGCTAGCATGGCCAAATCGGCGGCTTCAACGAACGAGATGGTTCGTTGGACGGGCCTGAGGGCGCGGCGCTTGGGCGTTAAGGTCGGCGCTCTTCGGCGCCCCCCTCTGGCCTGCCGGCCATCTCCCCCTCAAGTGGGGAGATTGCTGTTCCGCCGCCTTCGCCAATACTCGACGTTGTAAAAATGGCGTGGCCGGCGAAGCTGCCAATCTCCCCCCTCGAGGGGGAGATGCCCGGCAGGGCAGAGGGGGGCGCTGTCCCGCCGGCGTCTCGATCCGGCACCGCACTGCTTCGCCGATGGGCCGCTGGAATTTCATTCCCCGTCTGGCCGCCGGATTGGCACGATCTATCTTCTTTCCAACTGCGATCGGCTGGAAAAGACGCTAGGTTGATCCATGGAGGCTCCGACATGAGCGAGCACAGAAAAGCCACTGCCGGCGGCGGCCCGTCGGACACCGCAACATCCCGCCTGCGTCCGCCCTATGCGTCGGTTCTCGATCTCATCGGTCAGACGCCCATTGTCGAGCTGACCAAGTTCGACACCGGCAAATGCCGGCTGTTCATCAAGCTCGAGAGCCAGAACCCGGGCGGCTCGATCAAGGACCGCATCGCGCTGTCGATGATCGCGGCGGCCGAGAAGGATGGCAGGCTGAAGCCCGGTGGCACTATCGTCGAGGCGACCGCCGGCAATACCGGCCTTGGCCTCGCCCAGGTCGGCATCCCCAAGGGCTACCGCATCATCCTGGTGGTTCCCGACAAGATGTCGCGCGAAAAGATCCAGCATCTGCGCGCGCTCGGCGCCGAAGTGCACATGACGCGCTCCGATGTCGGCAAGGGTCATGCCGAATATTACCAGGACATGGCGGAGAAGATCGCCGCCGAACTGCCCGGCGCCTTCTATGCCAACCAGTTCGCTAACCCGGCCAACCCGCTGGCGCATGAGACGACGACCGGCCCAGAGATCTTCTCGCAGCTTGACGGTGATGTCGACGCGGTGGTGGTCGGCGTCGGCTCGGGCGGCACGCTGACCGGGCTTGGCCGCTTTTTCGCCAAGGCGTCGCCGAAGACGGAGATGGTGCTGGCCGATCCGGTCGGCTCGGTGCTGGCGCCGCTGATCAAGACCGGCAAGATGGAAGAGGCGGGAAGCTGGACCGTCGAAGGCATCGGCGAGGATTTCGTGCCGCCCAACGCCGATTTGTCGCTGGTCAGGAAAGCCTATTCCATCACCGACAAGCAGAGCATGCTGGCGGTGCGCGATCTGTTGTCGCGGGAAGGCATCCTGGCCGGTTCTTCCTCCGGTACGCTGCTGTCGACGGCCTTGCGCTATTGCCGCGAACAGACGGTGCCCAAGCGCGTCGTCACCTTCGTCTGCGACAGCGGCAACAAGTACCTGTCAAAAGTGTTCGACGATTTCTGGCTGGCCGAGCAGGGGCTGGCCGAACACGAGCAGCATGGCGATCTGCGCGACCTCGTCATGCGCACCCACCGCACCGGCGACACGGTCTATGTCGGCCCGGACGAAAGCCTGCTCAACGCCTATGGCCGCATGCGCCGCTCCGATGTCTCGCAGCTGCCGGTGCTCGACAATGGCAAGCTCGTCGGCATCGTCGACGAAAGCGACATCCTGGCTCATGTCGACGGTCCCTATGACGGACGCTGGGAGCGCTTCAGCGGCCCGGTGAGAACGGCCATGACCTCCAACCTGCACACGCTGCAGGCCAGCCAGACGCTGGATGCGCTGCTGCCGGTGTTCGACCGCAACGAGGTCGCCATCATCTTCGACGGCGACGAGTTCGTCGGTCTGATTACCCGTATCGACCTGATCAACCATCTGAGGCGGCGCGCAAAATGACATCCACCGGCAAGAACCGTCTGGCCTTCTCCACCCGCACCATCCATGGCGGCCAGGGCCACGATCCGCTGACGGGTGCTGTGATGGTGCCGATCTACGCCACCTCGACCTATGGCCAGCAGTCGCCCGGCGTGCACAAGGGTTTCGAATATGCCCGCAGCCAGAACCCGACACGCTTTGCCTTCGAGCGCGCCGTGGCGGACCTGGAAAGCGGCTCGGCGGCCTTCGCTTTTGCTTCCGGCCTGGCGTCGATCGCCACCGTGCTGGAACTGCTCGATTCCGGCGCCCATATCGTCGCCACCGACGACATCTATGGCGGCTCGTTCCGGCTGATGGAGCGGGTGCGCAAGCGCTCGGCCAATCTGCAGGTGAGCTTCGTCGACTTCACCGACCTTGCGGCGGTCGAGGCGGCGATCCGGCCGGAGACCAAGATGCTGTGGGTCGAGACGCCGACCAATCCACTGCTACGCATCGTCGACCTCGAGGGCGTCGCGGCGCTCGCCAGGCGCAAAAGGATCCTCTCGGTCGCCGACAACACCTTCTGCAGCCCTTACATCCAGCGGCCGCTGGAGCTCGGCATCGACATCGTGGTCCACTCGACGACCAAATATCTGAACGGCCATTCCGACATGGTCGGCGGCGTCGCTGTCGTCGGCGACAACAAGGATCTCGCCGACCGGCTGAAATTCCTGCAGAACGCCATCGGCGCCATATCGGGCCCGTTCGACAGTTTCCTGGCGCTGCGCGGGCTGAAGACCCTGGCGCTCAGGATGGAGCGTCATTCCGCCAACGGCCTGAAAATCGCGCAATGGCTGGAAGCCCGCAGGGATGTGCGCCGCGTCATCTATCCAGGCCTTGCCAGCCATCCGCAGCACGCCATAGCGGTCCAGCAGATGCATGCCTTCGGCGGCATGATATCAGCCGTGCTCGATCGCGACCTTGCCGGCACCAAACGCTTCCTCGAACGCACGCGGCTGTTCACGCTGGCCGAAAGCCTCGGCGGGGTGGAGAGCCTCATCGAACACCCGGCGCTGATGACGCATGGCTCCATTCCCGCCGGGAAGCGGGCGGAGATCGGCATATCGGATTCGCTGGTGCGGTTGTCGGCGGGCATTGAGGACGGCGATGATCTTATCGCGGACCTGGATCAGGCACTGGGGGGCTGAGTGGCTCTCGGCACGACCGAGAAGCGTCGGTGGTAGCCTGCACCGCGAGGTTGGGGTTCTTTCACGGACATCGACACGCGCCTCAACGGTGAAGATCAGCAGCCGCATCGAGCAGCGGTCGGCCAAACACCGTTGACCCCAAGCGCCATCTGCCCGAGATGTAGCGCCCATGGCCACGCGCGAACCACCCACAGACGCACCCCTCACCTTCGCGGTGCTGGTGTTCCCCGGCTTTCCGATGATGGCGTTCAGTTCCGTCATCGAGCCGCTGCGCGCCGCCAACATACTGGCGAAGCGGGAATGCTACCGCTGGATCATCGTCGGGGCGACACAGGGTCCGGTCGAGGCTTCCAATGGGGTCGTCATCCAGCCGGGGTTTTATGCCGAGGCCGCGCCCAAGGTCGACCGCATCGTGGTCTGCTCGGGCGGCGACGCCGATCATCTCGTGGCCGAGGACGCGGCGAGCTGGATCCGCCGCAGCCTGCGCAATGGCGCCCATATCGGCGCGGTGGCGGACGCGGCGTTCTTCCTGGCGCGCGCGGGCCTGCTCGACGGCCATGCCTGCACCTTGCACTGGACCAGCCAGGCCGCCTTCACCGAAGCCTTCCCCAACATCGAGCTTAGACGCGACCTCTATGTCATCGACCGCAAGCGTTTCACTTCGGCCGGCGGCGTCGGCAGCCTCGACATGATGCTGGAGATCATCACCCGCGACTACGGTGCCGAGCTGGCCGCCGGCGTCGCCGAGTGGTTCGTGCACAGTCCCTTGCGATCGAGCGTCGACCGCAAGCTGATGCCGCTGCGCCTGCGCACCGGGGTGCAAAACGAGCTTGTGCTGTCGGCCATCGCCATCATGGAGGACGCGGTGGAGGAGCGGCTCGGCATGGCGGAGCTGACCGCGAAGCTTGGCGTGTCGTCCGACAAACTCGAACGATCCTTCCGCTCCGAACTCGCCATCTCGCCCAACGGCTATTACCGGAGGCTGCGACTGAAGCGCGCCGCCGACCTGCTGGCGCATTCGACATTGGCCGTGCGCGACGTGGCGCTGGCCTGCGGGTTTGCCTCGATGTCGAGCTTTGCCCGGGCTTTTCGCGAGGAGCATGGGCATGCACCGAAGATGGCGCGGAGGCATTAGGTTCCTCAGTGCACTTTCAAATGCTGGCGGGACAGCGCCCCTCTCTGTCCTGCCGGACATCTCCCCCTCAAGGGGGGAGATCGAATGTTGTCCGGGCTTTCGCCAACCCTCCACCGTTGAACAAGAAGGCGAGGTTGGCGAAGCTGCCAATCTCCCCACTTGAGGGGGGAGATGGCCGGCAGGCCAGAGGGGGGCGCTGTCCCGCCAGCATTCCATCGTCAGCGGCATTCCGCACAACCCACGCGGTTTTCCGCACAATCCCTCCGCGCCTGTTGCGCCATGGTCAGGCCTTTCACCACCCAAGGCCAGGCACCCCATGAGCATCGTCGTATTCGACCCCGACAGCACCGAGGACGTCGATTTCAAGGACCGCATGCGCCATCCCGCCGCCGCCGATCCGGCGGGCGGCATGTGGCTGTCCGACACTGAGCCATCCTTCATCGATGCCGACGCCTTGCGCAAAGGCCGGCTGGCGAAACTGCGCGGCTGGATGCGCGAGGCCGGCTATGGCGGCGTGGTGCTGTTCGACCCCTATAACCAGCGTTACGCCACCGGCTCGCGCAACATGTTCGGCTATTTCCTGCGCAACTCGACCCGCTATTTCTTCATTCCGACCGACGGGCCGATCGTGCTGTTCGAATATCCGCAGAGCTACCATGTCTCGATGGTGCTCGACACGATCGACGAGGCGCGTCCTTCCAAGCTTGTGTGGTCTTCCGTGTCGGGCCGCGACGACGAAACCGCCGGCCCGTTCGCCGACGAGATCACCGAGCTGCTGAAAAAGCATGGTGGCGGCTCGATGAAGCTCGGGCTCGACCGCTGCAGCCACCTGCAGGCGCTGGCGCTGGAAAAGCGCGGCTGCGAGGTCCGCGATTGCCAGGGCGAGATTTTAGCGGTGCGCGCGGTGAAGACGCCCGAGGAGGTGAAATGCCTGCAGGTGTCGATGGCCGGCGCCGAGGCGGCGGTCTATGCGGTGCGCGAGGCGATCAAGCCCGGCGTTTCCGAAAACGAGCTGTTCGCCATCATGTATGGCGAGGTGATCCGCCAGGGCGGCGAGTTCATCGAGACACGGCTGCTGACCTCGGGCCAGCGCACCAATCCCTGGTTCAACGAAGCCAGCGGCCGCAAGATCAGGCCCGGCGAGTTGCTGGCGCTCGATACCGACACGATCGGCTGCTATGGCTATTACTCGGATTTCTCGCGTACCTTCCGCTGCGGGCCTGGCAAGCCGACCCCCTATCAGAAGTCGCTCTACCGCATGGCGCACGACCAGGTTCAGCACAACATTTCGATCGTCAAACCCGGCATGGCCTTCCGCGAAATCGCCGAGAAGGCGTGGAAGATTCCGGACCGCTTCGTCGACCAACGCTACACCTCGGTCATGCACGGTGTCGGCATGCATGGCGAGACACCGTTCATCGCGCATGCCATGGATTACGAGACCTATGGCCGCGACGGCCATATCGTGCCAGGCATGGTGGTGAGCGTGGAAAGCTATATTGGCGAGAAAGGCGGCCGCGAGGGCGTCAAGCTGGAGGACGAGATCCTGATCACCGACACCGGCACCGAGCTTCTGTCGCGCTTTCCCTACGAGGACGAGTTTTTGGAGAAAGAGGTTTGATGCTGGTTGCTCACCTCAGCGACGTATTGCAACTGAAGAACGAGCGCCTCATTCCTTGGCGCCCCTCTCTGTCCTGCCGGACATCTCCCCCTCTAGGGGGGAGATCGGCAGCTTCGCTTGCAGCGCTTTTTCCTGCAACGCTGGTGATTGGCGAAAGCACTCCCCGCCGCCAATCTCCCCCCTTGAGGGGGAGATGCCCGGCAGGGCAGAGGGGGGCACTGTCCCTCCAGCGTTTGGAAATATCTTGGGGCCCAGGCGCATCCGCATGAAAGCCCCTATCTCGATCAAGCGCGGCACGGTGGCCGCCATCTTCATCGACCTGCAGGAAGAGCACCGGCAGGACCCGCGCTATCTCGTCGAGGGTTACGAAAAAATCCTCGCCAACGTCCAGCGCCTGCAAGCGGCGGCGCGGCAGAACCATGTGCCGCTCCATCACTGGGCCTATATTGTCGATCTCGACAGCCAGGACCGGCCCTTTCATCCGGTCGGCGAAGACGGCAAGTCGGCCTTTTCCGACAAGAGCGACCCGCTGACCGAAATCTGCCGCGAGGTGGCACCGGCGGATAGCGAGGCGCTGCTGATCAAGGCGGAGGCCAGCGCCTTCCGCTCCGGTCCGGCGGGCGACCGGCTCAAGGCTTCCGGCATCGAATGGCTGGTCATCGCTGGCGTGTGGACCGAGGCCTGCATCGACGCGTCGGTCAAGGACGCGGTGGCGAAGGGCTTTCGCGTGCTGCTGGTCAAGGATGCCTGCGGCAGCGGCAGCGCGGCCATGCACCAAACCGCCGTCCTCAACCTTGCCAACCGGCTCTATGGCGGCGCCGTCACCGATACGGAAGGCGCCTGCCGGCTGCTGGCCGGCGAGACGGTCACCGTCTGGCAGGTCGAGGGCTCGGTACCCCTGCGCTTCACCTTTGAAAACGCCGCCCTTCTCTATGCCGAGCTTTGACGTGCCCCTCGGACCGAAATGACCAGCCGCGGCAAATACGGACCTTGGCTCGACCCGGCGCTCTGGATGTATATCGACAGCGTCAACGCCTGGTACCCGCCCGAGATCGCCGGCCTGCCGGTCGACAAGCAGCGCGCGGTTTATGCCAGGATGTGCCGGGCTTTCCACCAGGGCCGTCCGGCCGGGGTCAAGGCCAGCGACAGCCTGGTCGCCGCTTCGAAGCATGGCATCCCGGTCCGCCGCTACCGGCTCGCCGGCGCGGCGCCGCGTGCGACGGTGCTCTATTTCCACGGCGGCGGCTTCATCCTCGGCGGGCTCGAAAGCCATGACGACATCTGCGCCGAAATCTGCGCCGGCACCGGCTTCGACGTGCTGTCGGTCGACTACCGGCTCGCACCCGAGCACCTTCACCCCGCCGCCTTCGACGATGCGCTGGCGGCTTTCGAATGGGCGGCAAGCAGCGACCTGCCGCTCGTGCTCTGCGGCGAAAGTGCCGGCGGCAACCTGGCGGCGGCGGTGGCACAGGCCACGCGTCACCACCCGCGCGCCGCGATCGGCCAGGTGCTGATCTATCCCGATCTCGGCGGCAACGAGACGATAGGCTCCTATGTCGAACACGCTGACGCGCCGCTGCTGTCGACAGGCGATGCCGCCTTCTACCGCGACGTCAGGTCAGCCAGGAAGCAATCGCCCGACGATCCGACCTTCTCGCCATTGCGCGACCGCGATTTTTCCGGCCTGCCGCCTACGGTGATCATCACGGCCGAATGCGACCCGCTGTCGTCGGATGGCGAGGCCTATCGCGACCGTATCCTGGAGGCCGGCGGCAAGGCCTGGTGGCATGAGGAGTCGCGCCTCGTGCACAGTTTTTTGCGCGCCCGCACGACCGTGCCGGCCGCGGCGGAAGCCTTTGGGCGTATCGTCGCGGCGGTCGCCGCGCTGGGCCGGGGGGAGTGGCCCTACTGAGGCCGCTCGCCGGACGGCTTTTATGAGGACAGCGCCTGGGCTGCTTCTTGGGGGGAGGCTTTCAGCCATAGCGCCTTGTCGCCGAGCGTGGCGACCATGGCTGCATGCGCCGCGCGCTCCGCCTCGGTCAGACGCGGCACGAGTGGCGCCGGGCGCTCGGCGACGATGATCTCGATCTGGCGGACATTGTCGCCGCCCCGCGCCGGTGCGCTTGCGCTGTCGAGGATCAGCGCCGCCTGCTTGCCGCCGATCAGCTCGATATAGACCTCGGCCAGCAATTCGGAATCGAGCAGGGCGCCGTGCTTGGTGCGCTTCGTGTTGTCGATGCCGTAGCGCCGGCACAGCGCGTCGAGCGAATTGGGACCCATCGGGTGCTTGCGGCGCGCCAGGGCCAGCGTGTCGACGACAAGCCCGTTATCAACGGGGGGGTGGCCGAGCCGGCCGAATTCGACATTGAGGAAGCCGATATCGAATGTGGCGTTGTGGGCGACCAGCTTGGCGCCTTCCGTGAATTTCAGCCATTCCTCGGCGATTTCGGCGAAGCTCGGCTTGCCCGCGAGGTCGGCCGCGCTGATGCCGTGCACGGACTGCGCCTCGGCGTGGATCGCGCGCCCTTGCGGGTTGATATAGTGATGGAAGGTCCTGCCGGTCGGAAAACGATTGACCAGCTCGACACCGCCAAGCTCGATCACGCGGTCGTCGCGCGAATCGAGGCCGGTGGTTTCCGTATCGAAAATGATCTCACGCATCGAATCAGGTCGCTCCTGGGAGCAGAATCGTCAGACCGGAACAAAATGGCAATGGGCAATGCTTCTTTTCCTTCTCCCCTTGTGGGAGAAGGTGGCCGCGAAGCGGCCGGATGAGCGACTATCTGAGGTGTCAAGTTGCATTTGCGAACTCGCTTCGCGCATCGCGTGCTTTTGCATT
>NZ_JAPYKS010000043.1:0-32557 GCF_037179605.1 Mesorhizobium salmacidum (SeqCode) | reverse complement strand
GAGTTTTTTTCGGCTCATGACCCATTTGGGTCATGAGCCGTTCTGTTGGAGCAGTTATTCTTCTCTATTAATCGCCCGGCTGAAGAGGGAGCGCCATGACGGCTGCTCTGACGATTTCCGGCCCGACAACAGAAGCTTTTGCTGAAACAACTGAACCTAGCCAGGTTCCGGCTCCGGGGGGCGGCGGATGTCGAAGCTCACAGCCAACCTACTGCTCCTGTTCGCCGCCGCTCTGTGGGGGTTCGGGAACGTGGCGCAAAAGACGGTGCTCGATCATCTCGATGCGCTGAGTGCCGTCGGCCTGCGCTGCATGGTCGGCGGGCTGCTCGTGCTGCCCTTTGTCCTGACCGAACGGCGGCAACCTGCCGGCGCCGCCCATTTTTCCAGCCTGGCCCGGGTGGTTGCGCTGTTTGCCGTCTCCATCATGCTGCAGCAGTTCTGCTATCTCGGTGCCACCGTCACCAATGCAAGCTTCATGATCAGCACAGCAACGGTGATAACGCCTTTGGCCGCCTGGCTGCTGGTGGGGGAGCGTCCGACAGCAGGGCTCGTGGTTGCCGCCGGGTCGACCGTCGTCGGCTGCCTGTTTCTTTCGGGTGGGGTCGCCGGTTTCAGCGGCGGCGATCTCACCGCCCTCCTATCAGCCGGCTGTTATTCGCTCTGGGCGGTCGAACTCGCGCGACATATGCATGCCCATGCCCGTCCCTTCACGGCCGCGGCCGCGCAGTTCCTGGCCACCGCCGCACTCGCCCTTCCGCTCGGAGCGATGCAAGGCAACCTGTCATTCAGCGCGGCTTCCGAGGCTGGACCTGAACTGGTGGTGCTCGGGGTTTTCTCAACGGCGATCGCCTTCGGCATACAGATTGCCGCCCTGCGCTTCACATCGGCCAGCCATGCCGCCGTGATTGTCAGCGCCGAAAGCATCTTCGGTGCCCTCGGTGCGGCGATCTTCCTTGGCGAACAGTGTTCAGCGGTAGGAGCGCTGGGTGCGGCGATCATCCTCGGCTCGATCCTGTCGGTTGCGATATCGACCCCAGCTCCGGTGCGCCCTACCTCTCGACCCGACGCTGGCGCTTCCGACGCACCGATCCACGGCTTTGCCGGCGCACCGGTAGGCTGGGGGCTCTCGTCGGTAACCCCCACCGCCGCGCCTAGCCGCAATGGCATCGCTTCGAACGCGATCCGCCAGTGAGATGGAGTGCAACATGCTTCGATGTCTCGATGAACAATTGAATTCCCGAACAAACGCTGCCTCCCCGCGGGTGGGCGGCAGTTTGCCGCCTCCGAGGGGTCGACTAGGCACAGGGCGAAAGCGGTCCGGTCCTTGGCTGAGACTGGCGGTCTTTTCAGCTGCGACATTTTGCGGTGCGGCGGCACATGCCGCCGACGCCAATATCGCAGTAACGAACGTCGATGTTGCTATCGTGTTCGCCGTGGATTTCTCGTCCTCGATCGACCCCAGGACCGCAGACTTGCAGCGCGAGGGGCACGCGGCGGCGCTCACGTCGCCCAAAATCATCAGCGCCATCTCCGAGAATCATATCGGCTGCATCGCCGTAGCCTATTTTGAATGGGCAAGCGCCGGTCACGCTCGCACTGTGCTGCCCTGGACCCGCATCTGCGGATTGGAAGACGCCAAAGCAGCCGCGGCAGTGATCAGAAGGAGCGGCGACACGGGCTATATTCGTCGCGGGCGGGGCGGAACATCGGTTTCGGCGGCCATCGACGTAGGAAGTCTTATGCTTGATCGGTTTCCTGGAAATGCAACGAGGAAGGTGATCGACATTTCTTCCAACGGCGAGAACAACGACGGGCTTCCCGTTCAGCCGAGCAGGGAGAGCGCCATTGCCAAGGGACACACTATCAACGCGATAGCGATTCCACCGAGCGACGAGGACCCCAAGCAACCGCTGGCAACCTACTTTGCCCGGTCCGTCATCGGCGGCTCCCGGGCTTTCGTGATATCGCCGGCGGGGCCTGGCGATTACACAGCTGCCCTTCGCCGCAAGCTGGTCATCGAGGTCAGCATGAACGTACTCTCTCGCCTTTGATTGCCAAAGCGGAAGAACCGGAGAGGGGTGTGTACCTCAAAGGGTATAACTAAGACGCCGAAACACGGGAGAATGAAATGACTGTCAAACATTGTCTTTTGGTCGCCGTTGTCACGTCGCTTTGCCTCGGATCTGCCCAGGCCCAGTCTGCGAAAGAAGCCATTAAAGCCGCTAATGCCGAGTTCGTGAAAGCGTACAATAGTAAGGATGCGGCCGGGGTCGCGTCGAAGTACACGGATGATGCGGCCGCATTCCCTCCAGATATGGTGCGAGTCGACGGCCGCCAGAATATCCAAAGGCTGTGGCAGGGCGCGATCGACATGGGCATATCGGAGCTCATGCTCACCACGCTTGAGGTTCAGGAAAGCGGAGATTTCGCATACGAGTCCGGGACTTTCTCTCTCAAGGCCCCGGGCAAGGATTCGAAGCTGGTGGATGCCGCCGGGAAATATGTGGTGGTCTGGAAGAAAGGACAGGACGGCAGCTGGAAACTCTACCGGGACATATGGAACTCCGATCCAGGAAAATGAAGGTTAGCATGGCGGGTGGCCTCATGAATCATAGGTCTCTAATTCGTGGAGTTCATTTGCAACTCGGTGCCTGCGGGGCACTGGCCGGAGGAGCACATGGCGAAACTCACTTTAGATCAATAGCATTCTGGAATGCCTATGTGGCTGCCTATCGTGCCGGCGACGCTAAAACGTAAAGGCAGAGCGGCCAGCTTCTGGGCCTCGAAGGGGCCAAGCGTGGTTTTCGCTTTCCGGTTTGGCAGCTCGACGCCGATGGTAGACCTTATGCCGAACTCGCAGCGCTTCATGAGCGATTGGGAGGGGCGTGGGCGGTCTATCGCTTTCTAGTCCAGCCGCACGGGGAGCTCGAAGGGCTGACAGCACGTGATGCCCTGGAGCGAGGTAGTACGAAGGCTCCTCCTTGAAGTTGCCAAAAGGGTCGGCCGATGGCGAAAGTACTGCCGCCTAAGGGCTTTACGGATCAAGACTTCAGATTCATACGGTACTGGCCGGACGTAAGTTCGGCCGAATCTACATGGATCGTTATCCTGACCCTCTCGGCTTCGGGAAAACGCCGAGCCGATTCAGTGATCCGAGGCCGCACATTCCTGAAAACAGGTTTGGCGTTATCTGGGCGACACCATCAAGGTCTGCTTTCTCGAGGCAGTGCTACGTGATCAGCGCGACGGCGCAGTCGGCGACCTGCCGATCGAGGAAAGGGAACTCTTTGCGCGCAGTTATGCCGAGATTGAGATTATCACCCCACTCAAGATGGTCGATTGCGCGACGACCGGGCCGTGTCATGGGTGTTCCGACCGATGTAGCGAAAGCAGCCAATCAGACTCTGGCGCGCGCTTGGTCGGTGGCTTTCCCCTGCCACCCCGAAGAGCCGGACGGCATCATCTATCCGTCCCGACTTAACGGGCACACGAACTTGGCCGTGTTCGACCACGGCATCGTGAAGCTGAGCGCGATCCGGGTGATGCAACTGGTCGCTGCACCAGGATTGACCGCCGTGTTGAACGATCTGCAGGTCAGCATCGTCGAGCCCGATCCATAATGGCGGGTTTGCGCGGGCGCGTTCTCTCCATGACCCAAGACTAAATTATCCGGGCCCGGCTAGCATTTGGGCCCAAGCCTGATAGCTTAGCTATTTGTTGCCGCGGAAGCGGGATCGACGTTCGCCTTTTGTACTCCGAAGGTCGCATAATTGGCAGTCTGAATCTGGGCGGGTTGTAAACCTGACAGCATGGAGTTGGGGTGGCGGTCCGTTTCACGAAACCGATTTCGTGAATAGCTATCGCGGTCAAGTCTGCGGCCTGATCACCGGTGCATCGGACGATGGTCCGAGCGGTATCGCGACCTATTCCAAGGTCGGCACCCACTCGGCTATCTTCAGCATGCCCCTGATGTTGTCTTCCAGGAGATCAGTGCGCGCACGGTTGCGTTGAGGCTCATCGCTTGTTGGAACGCGGCGGCTCAGACATGCGTACGATTTCGGGCCTGACCGTTAACTGCATCTCGCGGAAGGCTCGGCGGAAGGCGAGCGGCGACTGGCCGAACTGCGCCGTGAAGGAACGCGTGAATACAGATGGATAGGAGAAGCCGCACGTCACAGCGACATCCTTGATTTCGCGATCCTCGTAGAATAGCAAACTGCGCGCCGATTGCAGACGGGTGCGAAGATAGAGTTGGTTTGGCGTCTGGTTGAAGTGGCGCAGGCAATAGCGCTCCAACGTCCGCACCGAAATGCTGAGTTGTTTGGCCAGCGCCTTGGGCGGAAGCGGGAAGTCCAGATTCTCCTCCATCAGCGCAACGATCTTTCGCGACAGAGACGGGCGCGCTTCATCGAACTCGCTGTCGTCGGTCCTCTGCGGATGGCGGCCCTCGCGCGGCTTGTGGATCAGCGCATTGGCCACCTCGCCGGCCATGATCGTGCCGCGTAGACGGCCGATCAGGTCGAGCATCATATCGAGGGTCGCGACGCCGCCTGCGCAGAAGGCAAGCTGGCGGTCGATCGAATAGATCTGATTCTTGGTCCCCGCTTGCGGAAAATGGTCAAGATAGGACGACACGGCTTCCCAATGCACGACGGCCTCGCGCTCGCCGGAAAGGCCGGCCGCCGCAATCGCGAAGGCGCCGGTGTCCACACCTACGATCATTGAACCGTGGCGGTACGCATTGCGCAGTGCTCCACGGACACCTGCCGAAATATTCTGCGTCGGCAGATTTCCCTCCAGGACCACAACGAAGTCGCATCTGGGAAAGTTCGCAAGGTCGTGATTTGCCGACACCCACATGCCGTTGCTCGCGCGCACGGATACGCCGCCGTCTGAAATCACGATCCATTCGAACAGATCCTGTCCGCTGTTCTGGTTTGCGATGCGCAGCGCCTCCGTCGCCATGACGTAGGCGTTCATTGGGAATTCCGGCTGCAGCAGGAATGCGAAGCGGGGGCGGCGGCTTGAGGCGGCTGCAATGACAGAGTTCTGGTCGGAAGCCATGCTGCATTACCAAAAAAATTGAGATGCGACGCCACGGGTAAATTATGTGACGCTGCAGATCAACTACCCTGACCGCGATTGGCCAACAGTACGACTACGCCAACAATGCGTCCTCGGACGGTCGAGGCGAGGGAACATAGAAAAATAAGCTCTAACAGAGCGTGGCGGGCGCCTAGCGCATGCCGCGTGGGAGGTTGTCATGGATTTGACTTCATTGAACAAATCGACTTTTGCTCTGAACCGCCGGACACTTCTGAGGTCGGCCGCGGCAGCTGGGGTAGGGCTTGCCGTTCCGCACATCTGGACTGGTCGCGCCTCGGCCGCCAGCCCGATCGAGATCGTGCATTGGAGCTGGCTATCGGCTTCGGACGGCGAGGTGTGGGCCAAGATGATCACCGCCTTCAACGATGCGCACAAGGACAAGGGCGTCCAGATCCGCATGGAGGTGGTCCCCGAGGAGCAATATGTAACCAAGGTGCTCGCGGCCGCGGCAACGGGCAAGGCACCAGACTTCGGCTGGGGCACGGCGGGCAAGTCGGCCCAGCTGGCGCGCGACGAGGTCATCATACCGCTTGATGATCTCATCGCCAGTTCGGGTCTCGACCTCGCCGACTTCAGCGCATCGTCGATCACGGCCTCGCGCTACCCGAAATACGACAACAAGGTCTTCATGATCCCCATGGACCTGATGAGCCTTCAGCCTGAGATCAATCTCGATCATGTCAAGGAAGCGGGCCTCGACGCCAGCAAGCCGCCGATGGATGGCGATACACTGCTGGAATGGGCGAAGGCCATGACCAAGCGCGAAGGCGACAAGGTCACGCGTTCGGGGATCATGATGACCGGTTCCGGCGTTCAGCCCACCGTCACATGGGGCATTGTCGCGGAACAGATGGGTTTCCAGCGCGCCAGTGACGATCTGAAGACCGCGTGCGTCAATCCCGAGGCCGGCAAGGCGGCAATGCAATGGGTGCTCGACCTTTTCGACAAGCACAAGGTTTCGACCCGCGACGTCACCGACCGCTACAAGGCTTTCGGAACGGGGCAGGGCTCGATCTTCTGGACCGGCCCGTGGACGCTCAACGGTTATGTCGCGCAGAAACTGCCGTTCAAGACGGTGCTATTCCCCAAGATAGGCGCCAAGCATGTCACCTATTTCGAGATGGGTGGCCTGGAATTCTACAAGCAGGCTGACCCGGGTCGCCACGAGGCAACGATGGCGGCCGTCAAATGGCTATCGGACAACAGCTTCCTGTGGACGACGGTCGGGCGCGGCGCCTCTCCGCGCAAATCGATCCTGGGGCGTCCGGACTACAAGACCGCCGGCAGCCCCTGGGACATTCGCGGCGCCTTCGTGGATGGAATGAGCTTTGCTACCGTCGGCGAGATCCCGGTGGTGAACGGCCCGAACTTCACGATCTACTCAGGCGGAAATTTCCTCGCCAAGACGCTCGAGGGCGTATGGTCGGGACAGACGACGATCGACGCCGCGATGCAGCAGATCCAGGCGCAGTGGCAATCGGACCTGGACGAAGGCTGATCCCGGGATAGCTTCCCGGGACCCTGGCGGATCCCTTACCCGTCGCGCCGACACCCGCGACGGGCACCGCGCGAGCATTGCCGCAAGATGGACAGATCGACATGACAACGGCAATCCTGCAAGGCCACGGCAACTTCGGAGCCGAGCGCCACCCGACCGATCGCGCGGGTTATCTGCTCGTTGCTTTCTTCGCGCTGCCGTTTTTCCTGTTCAACATCCTTCCGGTGCTGTTCGGCGTCTATGTCTCGTTCACGCGCTGGAGCATTGTTGGCGCGCCAAAATGGGTGGGGCTCGACAATTTTCACAAGGCGTTTGCCGACCAGTGGGTGGCAGTCGCCTTCAAGAACGTCTTTCTCTATGGCCTCATCATCGTGCCCTGCGTGACTGGGCTCGGCTTGCTATTCGCGCTTTACGTGAACAAGCGCTATCCGCTGTCGGGTTTGGCGCGCACGCTCTTTTTCGCGCCCACGGTCGTATCTGCGACGGTGATCGGGCTTGTATGGGTCTGGATGCTCGACACCCAGTATGGGCTCGTCAACTACTACCTGTCCTTTCTCGGTTTCGACGACATCCCCTGGCTCACCTCCACGCGCTGGTCGCTGGTCGGCGTCAGCATCGCTTCGGTCTGGTGGGACCTGGGCCTTGCCTTCGTGCTGTTCCTGGCTGCCTTGCAGGATATTCCAGGCGAGATCATTGACGCGGCGCGGGTGGACGGCGCCAACCGCTGGCAGCGGTTCAAGCATGTGATCCTGCCGCATCTGCGACCCGTCATCAGCATGGTGGTGACGCTGCAGTTGATCTCGACGCTGCGCATCTTTAGCCAGGTCTACGTCATGACCAATGGGGGGCCGGCCAGTTCGTCGTCGTCGCCGATCCACTACATCTACAATCTCGCGATCGTCAGAAACCTGTTCGGTTATGCGGCCGCGGTTTCCCTCATGCTGTTTGCCTTGATCCTCGCGATTACCGCAGCCCAGCGCTTTCTCCTCAGCGAGCGCGCATGATGACCGCCTGGATCGACGAAAAGCTCGAGGCGCGCGGACTGGAGCGAGCGGATTTGCTCATCTGGCCGCTCGGCCTGGCCGTTGCCGGGCTCTGGTCATTGCCCTTCGTGTGGATGGTTTCGACGTCCTTCAAGTTTCCAGGCGATGTCATGACCAAGGACATCGAATGGCTCCCGCACCGGATCACCCTGAACAACTATATCAAGGTCTTCGACTATCCTGTCATACGCTGGGGCTTCAACAGCGTGGTGCAGGCGACGGTCTCGACCTTCCTCTGCGTGCTCTTCGGCGCGATGGCTGGCTACGCCTTGGCGCGCATGCGGTTTCCCGGCCGGGACACGCTGTTCTACATCTTCCTCGCCTCGCTGATGATACCCACCGAGGTTTCGGTGATCCCGCTGCTACTCGGCTTTGTCAAAATCGGCTGGGCAAGCAGCTACCAGGCCCTCATCCTGCCATCGATCGGCAATGTCTTCAGCGTCTACATCTTCCGGCAGTTCTTCATGTCGTTCCCCAAGGAACTCGAGGAGGCTGCGAAAATGGACGGTGCGGGACCGTTCAACCTCTTCTTCCGCATTGCACTGCCGCTGGCACGGGCACCGGCGATCGCGGCTTCGGTCATCATCTTTACCCTGAACTGGAACAACTTCCTGTGGCCTCTCCTCGTCACCTTCGATGAGTCGATGAAGACGCTTCCGGTCGGCGTCGCCGCCTTCACACCGGTGGTCGGAACGCAAACCCAGATCGAGGGCTATAGCGTCGCCATGGCCGCAGTGACGATCCTGAGCATCCCGAGCCTGCTGCTGTTCTGTTTCCTGCAGCGCTATTTCATCCAAGGTCTTTCCCAGGGCAGCGTGAAACAATGACGGTACGAACCTATTCCCGCACCGATCTCATCGACCCGCTGCCAAGTCGGCATTTCATCGACGGCAGGTGGCGAGAATCCGCCGATGGCCGGACCTTCGAAACGATCGATCCCAGCACGGAAGCGGTGTTGGCGGTCGTGGCGCGCGGCGCAGCCGGCGATATCGATGCCGCGGTCAGGGCCGCGCACCGCGCGCTGCATGGAGACTGGCGCGGCTTGAGCCCGGCCGAACGCGGTCGGTTGCTCTTCGAACTGGCGGATTTGCTGGAGACGGATGCCGAGCGATTTGCATTGCTCGAAACGCTCGATGTCGGCAAGCCGGTCAAGGAGGCGCTCGGCGACATCAGGGGCGTGTGCGCGACGCTGCGCTACAATGCCGGCGCCGCCGACAAGATGGAGGGGGCGACGATTCCGCTCGGCCGCGACGTCGTCGACTTCACCATGCTGGAGCCGATCGGCGTGACCGGCCATATCGTACCCTGGAATTATCCCCTGGGCATGGTCGCGCGCTCCGTGGCGCCGGCACTTGCCGCCGGCTGCACGGTTGTGATCAAGCCCGCCGAGCAATCACCGCTCACGGCGCTGGCCTTCGCCGAGCTCTGCCAGCGGGCAGGATTGCCCGATGGCGTGGTGAATGTCGTGGCGGGCTTCGGCGAGGATGCCGGGGCGGCGCTCGTCTCACATCCCCTGGTGCGCGGCGTCACCTTCACCGGCTCGGTCGAAACCGGGCGCAAGATCTATGCTGGCGCGGCACAGGGGCTGAAGCCAGTGGTGCTAGAACTCGGTGGCAAGAACCCGATGGTGGTGTTCGAGGATGCCGATCTGGAGAGGGCCGCTCTCGATGCGCTTGACGGCGCTTTCGGCAACAGCGGCCAGGTGTGCTCGTCATCATCGCGATTCTTGCTGCATCGATCGATCCGCGAGGAATTCCTCGATCGGCTGGCGGCGGGCGCGGCCAAGCTGACCGTCGGACGGGGCCTCGACAATTGCGATCTCGGACCGCTGGTCTCGAAGGAGCAAAATGCCAAGGTACGATCCTACCTCGACCAGGGTCGGGCGTCGGGCGCGACGGTGCGGCTTGGTGGCGGCCGTCCGAAAGGGCTCGAGACCGGATATTTCATCGAGCCGACCATTTTTGACGGCGTCGATCCGGCCAGCGCACTGGCCCGCGAAGAGATCTTCGGTCCCGTCGCCGTGGCGCTGTCCTTCGATACCGCCGACGAGGCGCTCGCCATGACCAACGGCCTCGGCTTCGGGCTCGTCGCCGGCGTCTACAGCCGTGACATCTCGCGCGCCCTGACATTCGCCCGCGACGTCGAGGCAGGCTCGGTCTGGATAAACGGCTGGTTCATCGGCGGCGTGCAGGCCCCGACCGGTGGCATCAAGGAAAGCGGAGTCGGCCGTGAGCGTGGACTGCCCGGCATCCGCAACTATCTCAGCATCAAGAACATCGGCATCCGACTGTAGGCCGTAAGATAAGACATCCCAAAAGAGGAAATCAGGGAATGACTATTATGCGAGACGTTGAACACTTCACGATCTTCAAGGATAAGGCGCATTGCGTCAACCAGATCGCGACACGGCTTCTAAAGAACGGCGATATATTGGCGGTGTTCAACGAAGAGCGCTTCCCGTTCCATCACGACAGCGGCCAGACGCTGATGACCCGCTCCAGGGATGGCGGCAAGACCTGGAGCCCGCCAAAGGTCGTGCTGCCGTGGTCCGAAACGCAGGGCAACTGGGACTGCGGCATCTGTGAAACGCAGGATGGCACGCTCATCATCAACCTGACCATCACCGGTTTCTTCAAGCGCGGCATCAAGCCTGAACAGCCATCGTGGAGCTCTCATCCCAACACAAAGGAATGGGGCGACTGGACGTGGGCCTACAAGACGCAGGCCTGGCTCGGCACCTTCGTCGTCAAGTCGAAGGATGGCGGCGAGACCTGGACCCAGCCCATCCCGGTCAATGTACGCCCGCTCAAGCATGGCGGCTGCCGCCTTGGCTGCTGGGAACTGCCGAACGGCTCGCTGCTGATGGGTCTTTACGGGCGTATTCATGGCTATGAGGAAGAGGGTGAAGGCGAAAGCACGCGCTCGGCGTTGATGCGCTCGGACGATGGCGGCGACAATTGGGAGTATTTCTCGACGCTGGGCTACGACCCGGCCAGCATCATCGACTACGAGGAGCCCGGCCTGGTCAGGCTCGCGGACGGCAGGCTGGTCTGCTTCATGCGCACGCATGTCAATCCGACCAGTGACGCGAAGAACATGGTCATGATTGTCTCCGAGGATGACGGCTTCAGCTGGACCCCGCCGAAATGGACCAACATCTGGGGCTATCCGCCGGAGCTGATCGCGCTTCAGGATGGTCGCTATCTGATGGTCTACGGCTATCGCCGGCCGCCTTATGGCGTGCGTGCGATCATTTCGGACGACGGCGTAACCTGGGATGTGAACAACGAGTTCGTTATTCGCGAGGGCGGCGTGCCCGGCCAGACCGTGACCGAGACCCCCGGTTCGAGCCGGATGACGCCGGCTTCCGGCAAGATCGAGGGCGGTGGTGTCGACTGGAACCACCCCGGCATCTACCAGCACATCGGCTATCCCAGCGTCGTACAGACGCAGGACGGCGCGATCGTGTGCTCGTATCACGAATGGAGCGACGATCCGAAGCCGCTGCAATATGTCCGTTGCACGCGCTTCCGGATCTGAGCCCTGACAATGACATCCGGCGCGGCAGCCTCGATACCTCGAATGGATCATCAGACGGTCCATTGCGATCCGCATGCATACAGCGCGCATCCGCATCTCGCGGTTGCGGCCAACGACAATTGGCTGCTGGTCTTCACGCAGTCGCGCCGCCGTGCCGGGGTTCTGCATCCACCGCAGGACCCGCTGTACTGCAACATGCTGACGCGATCGGCGGACGAGGGGAGAAGCTGGTCGCCCCCTTCCGTGGTCCCCGACTTCGGCTGGCAAGGCGTGGAATGCGCCGGCCTCACCCCGCTGCGTTCGGGCGCTGTGCTGCTGAACCAGTGGCGGTTCGACTGGCATACGCTCGCCTACGCGCAGGCCTATCTTGCGCCGGGCGCCTATACAGGGCCGGGGCAACTGATGGGCGCTGACGCCATGGCCGCTGAACTCCAGGACTGGACGCCGCGAACCTCCACGCTTTCCGAAAGCTACCCCTGGGCACGCGGTGGCGGGCAGACATGGGTCCATCGTTCGGTAGACGGCGCAAACACCTTCACCGGCTCGGCGCGCATCGACACGGCGCCTTTCAGCGGCGGCTATGGAATGCGCGGTGGAATCGAGGTCGGCGGCGAAATCATGCTGCCGCTCTGCGATGTACCGAACTATGCCGCCGTCTTCACCGTACGGTCGGGCGATGGTGGCCAAAGCTGGTCCAAGCCGCGCCTTGTCGCGGCGGGCGAGGGGCATGCCTTCGAGGAGCCGGCACCCATCCTGCTGCGCGATGGACGTATCGTCATGCTCCTGCGCGACAACGTCTCGCGCATCCTGCATATCGTCGGTTCGGCGGATGGCGGTGTCTCATGGAGCGCCCCATCGCCGACCGGAATCAAGGACTATCCAGCCGACATGGTGGAACTCGACGACGGCCGCATTGCCTGCGTCGCGGGAAGACGGCGCGCGCCGTTCGGTATCGCGCTATATCTCTCCCAGGACAAGGGAAACAGCTGGAATTCGACCGATCCCTACCTGGTCCGCGCGGGCCTTCCCAACCGGGACCTGGGCTATCCGTCGCTGGCGCTGCGCGCCGACGGCAGTCTCTACGTCGTTTACTACGCGCAGGATTCTCAAGGCATCACAGGCATCCACGCCAGCGTTCTGGTGCCCGACGCTGATGGCTGGCGCCAGGAAGGACTTGCTCATGGCCAAGGTTGAGCTTTCGGGCGTCTCCAAGAAATATGGCGAGAAGATCATTATCCCAGGCGTCGATCTGACGATCGAGCATGGTGAATTCCTGGTCTTCATAGGGCCGTCGGGCTGCGGAAAATCGACTTTGCTGCGCATGATCTGCGGCCTCGAGCCGATCAGCGGCGGCACGGTGGCGATCGGCGGCAAGCCGATGCGCGGCGTGCCGCCGGCAAATCGCGGCGTGGCCATGGTGTTCCAGAGCTATGCGCTCTATCCGCACAAAACGGTTGCCGAGAACATGGCCTTCTCCTTGCTGATGCAGGGCCTGCCCAAAGCCGAGCGCGACAGGAAGGTCGCCGCCGTCGCCGAGACGCTTCAGCTTGGCCCACTGCTGGGGCGGCTTCCCAAGGAGCTTTCCGGAGGACAGCGCCAGCGCGTGGCGATCGGTCGGGCGATCGTGCGCGAACCCGAAGTGTTCCTGTTCGATGAGCCGCTGTCGAACCTCGATGCCGAGTTGCGCGTTCAGATGCGGCTCGAACTCGCCAAGCTGCATAGAAGCCTTGGCGCCACCATGATCTATGTCACGCACGATCAAACCGAGGCGATGACGCTGGCCGACCGGATCGTGGTGTTGCGCGATGGCGTGATCGAGCAGTTCGGAACCCCGGCGCAGATCTACGACGCGCCCTGCAACCGTTTCGTCGCCGGCTTCATGGGGGCGCCCAAGATGAGCTTCCTCGAGGCCGCGATCGAGAGGCAGGATGGCACGCGCCTGACGCTGCAAATCCCGGGAACCACCGGCGGCCTCGAAGTCGACCTCGCGCGCCCGACGGCGCTCTCCGGCAGTATCACCGTCGGCATCAGGCCCGAGCATTTCAACACCCACCGCGCGGCCGGTCCGCGGCTACGGGCCGAAGTCGAGTTCGTGGAGCGGCTCGGCGGCGAGAGTTTCCTGCATGCGCCGGCACATTCGGCCGGCGCTCTGATCATGCGCCAGGGCAACGAGGACGCGAGAACCGTCGGGACGGGACCATGCGAGGTAGGGGTCGATTGGCGCAAGGCGCAGTTGTTCGCCAGGGATGGCAAGACGATTGCGCTCAAACGGGAACTTTAGGGTCAGGACATCCTTCGCGCAGCGTGTCCTACGTGCGCGAGTGAGGGTCAAAGCGAAACACTGGATGGCGCCGGCGTCGGCCCGCAAGAGGAGATGACCGTGGACTTTGAAAAACTGAAATCGCGGCTGGCTGGATGCTACGTGACGATACCGACGGCATTCGAGGACAGCATCGGCTTTCCGGTTAATCATCAGGCGATCAGGGCCTATGTGCGCTTCCTGATCGAAAATGGCCTTAACACTGAATATGCCACGCTGCTGGCTGGCGGGGCGGCGGGCGACTTTTCGACGATGTCATTGGAGGAGCGGATCGGCGTTGGCGAAACCGTTGTCGACGAAGCACGGGGGGGTGTTCCCCTTGCCTTCGGCGGGCAATCGACCAGCACGCTGGAACTGGTGCGGCTGGCCCAGGCGGCGCAGTCGATGGAGTTCGATTTCCTGCAGGTCTCGTGCCCGTTCTACTTCACTCACACAGAAGCCGATTTCGAGGAGTTCGTCATGGCCGCGGCAAAGGCGGCGCCCCGCATCGGCATCATCGTCTACAACACGTTCTGGACATCGACGAGCCTGTCGTTCGGCATGATCGATCGTCTGGCCAAAGTCGACAATGTCGTCGGCCTGAAATGGGCGACGCCGCGAACGGACGCCATGGAATTCGAGGACGTCACCTCGAATTTTTCCAAGCGCTTCACCATCATCGACAACAATCTGTTCTTTCCCTACTCGGCGATGCCGTCACTGGGCGCCCAAGCCTTCGAGGTGCATCTCTGCAACTACTGGCCGGAATGGGGAATAAAGCTGATCGATGAGGTCAAGGCGCAGAACTACACCGAGATCGCGCGCATGATGGTGGAGGAGGCCATGCCGTTCTACAAACTTTGGGTCGAGATCGAGAAAGACTATACGAGCGGTGACGGCTATCTCGACAAATTGTGCATGGAATTGATCGGACTGCCGTCGAGCCGCTGCCGCCCGCCAACGCGTGACATTCGACAGAACTATCGTGCCAGGACGCTTGACATGATGCGAGCCGCGGGGGTGCCGCGCCTCGTGGCCAACTAGGAAAACATGGGGAACATAACAAGAAGCAACAAACCAACAGGAGCGACTGCTATGACCAATTTCAAGAATTTGATGCTCGGAGCCGTGGCAACCACCATGTTGCTCGTCAGCGCCGCCAAAGCCGACGACGATGTGAAGCTACGCCTCAACTGGATGTATTACGGCTCCCATGCCGGCTTTGCCCTCGGCAAGGTGAAGGGTTTCTACAAGGAAGCCGGAATCAATCTCGATATTCGTTCAGGCAACGGTTCGGGCTCCGCTCACCGCCTCGTCGCCAACGGCGACAGCGACTTTTCCTATGGCTCGTGCGGATCGATGGTGAATCTCGCCTCGCAGGGTGCCGCGTTGATCTCGGTCGCGGTGATCGATGCAATGGGATCGGATGCGATATTGGTTCGCTCCGACGCGGCCATCACCAAGGTATCCGACCTCAAGGGCAAGAAGCTGCTCACCACATCCAATGCCGGCGTCAACACGTTCTTTCCGATCGTCCTTTCCACGGCCGGCCTTGCGCCATCGGACATCACGCTCACCAACGTGCCTGACGGCGCACTTGTATCGAGCTATCTGCAAGGTGCCGGCGACACGGTGGGCATGCTTGGCGGCATTGATGACAAGCCGGCCGAGATTAAGAAGAACGGCGGAGCCGCGCCAGTGGTCTTTCCTTATTCAAGCTATGGCGTGAACCAGATCGGATATTGCATCGTTGCTCGCAAGGAGATGGTCGCGAAAAACCCGGACCTCGTAAAACGCTTCGTGCAGGCCACCATCAAGTCCTATAAGGCGGCCGAGGCCAATCCTGACGCCGCGATCGCGGCGATCGGTGACATCGTCGGCGGAACGATGAACGAGGACGAGGGAAAAGCGCAGGCCCGCGCGGTGCTCGATGTGACGCTCAGCCTTCTCTATTCGGCCGCGAACAAGGACAAGACGCTCGGCCTCAACGTGCCCTCCGATTGGGAAAGCATGGTGACCCTGATGAAGAAGTACAATGACCTCGACCCCAAGGTCGCGGCCACGCAGTTCTACACGAACGATTTCGTCAAGTAATCGGCGGACCGGAGTGGCTTGCCGTCACTCCGGTCCTCGCGCCGTGCAGTAACAGATTGGACCGATGAATCCGCTTATCGAACTTGAGAGCGTGCAGAAAGTGTTCGGATCAGGCCCGGGCGCCCTGCACGCGTTCGGACCGGTCGACCTCAAGGTCGAGAAGGGTGAGTTCGTCTCGCTGCTCGGGCCGTCCGGATGCGGCAAATCCACCCTCATGCTTATGATTGCCGGACTGCTCAACCCTACGAGGGGCCGCATCGCCATCGACGGGCGCACCGTCGCCGGACCGCAGACCGACATCGGCATTATGTTCCAGGACAACACGCTGGTGCCGTGGCGCAACGTGCGAGGAAACATCGAGCTGCAGCTGGAACTGAGAGGTCTGTCGCTGGCCGCCCATCGCGCCAGCGTGGACGAATTGCTCATTTCGGTCCATCTCCAGGATTTCCAGCATCGCTACCCGCACGAGCTCTCCGGTGGGATGCAGCAGCGTGCCGCCTTCTGCCAGGCATTGGTGCATCAGCCCGCGACCATGCTGCTCGACGAGCCGCTCGGCAAGCTCGACGCCATGACCCGGGAAGCAATCCGCACCGACCTGCAGGCGCTGTGGATGCAGCGCCATCCGACCGTTGTGTTGGTAACCCACTCTATCGAGGAGGCTATTCAACTCTCGACCCACGTGGCCATCATCACGCCGCGACCCGGACGCATCGAGCGTATGATTTCCGTCGATCTGCCTTATCCACGCGATTTCGAGGTCAAGAGCAGCCCGCAATTCATCGGCTACGTCCGGCAGGCACAGGAGATGTTTCGCGGCTATGGCGTCCTCTGATCGCCCCTCTCGACCTGAGCGCGTGGCCCGCTGGATTGCGCAGTCCTGGATGTCCATTGCCTTCTTTGCGGTGTTCTTCCTGGTCTGGCAGTACTCCGTCGCCTGGTTCGGAATCCCGCGCTACATCCTGACGCCCCCGTCGGTGATCGTTACAAAGGGCTGGGCGGATATCGACCGGCTGCTCTACTACACCTGGATCACCGGCGTGGAGGTCGTGCTTGGTTATGCGGTGGCGGTGATTCTGGCGCTGCCGCTCGGCCTCGCCATTGCATTCTCATCCATCCTGCGCCGCACGATCTACCCGTTTTTCGTCTGCGTCGAAATGGTGCCCAAGATCGCCTTCGCGCCGCTTTTCATCTCCTGGCTGGGTTTCGGCCTGCTACCCAAGGTGATCATCGTCTTCTTGGTCTGTTTCTTCCCCATCGTGCTCAACGCCATTCTCGCGTTCAGTTCGCTGAGCGAGGAACTATCGCGCTTCAGCGTCTCGACCGGTGCGAGTGCATGGCGGACCTTCGTCAAGGTCCGGCTGCCGGCGGCGCTGCCGCAATGCTTCGTCGGCTTCAAATACGCCGCGATCAACGCGACAGTCGGCGCCGCCATCGCGGAGTTCATCGGCTCGGACCAGGGGCTCGGCTTCTACATCCAGATTGTCACCGGCAACATGCGTCCAGACCTCGCCTTCGCGGGCATCTTTTTCCTGACAATCCTGGGCCTCGCCCTGTTCGGCGTGGTGACGCTCGCCGAACGCCTTCTCATTCCCTGGCACATCTCGGTGCGGCGCCAGTCACACTGACCTCTATAACGCATCCGACGGAGACCAAGACGTGACCCTGACCAAAGATGGCGCCCATGCGATCGCTTCGAAGCTGGCTCCGAACGGCCTCGCCTTCATCGACGGCAAGTTCACCGCGGCAGCCGACAGCGCGACCTTCGACACGATCAATCCGGCGGCCGGCCAGGTCATTGCAGCCGTGGCGCACTGCGGCGGAACCGATGTCGACCGCGCCGTCAGGGCTGCCCGCAGGTCCTTCGAACACGGGGCCTGGTCGCGGGCGGCGCCCGAGTTTCGCAAGGAAGCGCTGCTGCGGCTCGCCGACCTCGTACGCGCCCATACCGACGAACTCGTCGTCCTCGAAAGCATCGACAGTGGGAAGACCGTCACCGATTGTGCCAACGAGATCGGCCGCGAGGTTCCGAACTTCTTTCAGTGGTATGGCGAACTCGCCGACAAGTCGTTCGGCAAGGTCGCACCCACGGGCGAGAATGCACTGGCGCTTATCGTCAAGGAGCCGGCCGGCGTGGTCGGCCTCATCCTGCCATGGAATTTCCCGCTGCTGATGGCAGCCTGGAAGATGGCGCCCGCGCTCGCCGCCGGCTGCTCTGTCCTGGTGAAGCCCGCCGAGCAGACGCCATTGTCTGTCCTGCGCCTTGCCGAATTGGCGCAGCAAGCCGGCATCCCGGATGGTGTGCTCAACGTGTTGCCGGGCCTCGGCGAAACCACGGGGCAGGCGATCGGCCGTCACCCCGATATCGACATCGTCTCATTTACCGGATCGACAGAGGTGGGCGGTTACTTCCTGCGCTATGCCGGCGAAAGCAATCTCAAGGTGATCGGCCTGGAGATGGGCGGCAAGAGCCCATTCATCGTGCTGGATGATGCCGATCTCACGGACGATCTGATCGAGCATGCCGCGATGTCGGCGTTCTGGAATGGCGGCCAGAACTGTTCCGCGAACATGCGGCAGCTCGTCGACCGCAGCCTGGCTGAGGAGTTCGCGCGCCGCGTCACCGTCCGCGCCAAGGCATTCCGTGTCGGCGATCCACTCGATCCCGCGACCAACATCGGCGCCATGGTCACCGCCGAACATCAGGCGCGCGTGATGGGCTACATCGAGCGCGGATCGGCCGAAGGCGCCCGCATGCTGGCCGGCGGCGGCTCGATAGGGCCAGGCTACTTCATCGAGCCCACTGTGTTTGCCGACATGACACCCACGATGCGCATCGCCCGTGAGGAGATCTTTGGCCCTGTCCTTGGCATCTTGCCCGTCGCGGGAATGGAGATGGCGCTGCGGATCGCGCGCGATTCCGACTACGGCCTGCACGCGACCGTGTTCACCAAGGACATCGACCGCGCCATCCATATGGCGCGGCGGCTGCCTTGCGGGACGGTCTCGATCAACGGCTTTTCCGAAGGCGACGTCAAGACGCCGTTCGGCGGCTACAAGCGCTCCGGCTCGCTGGCGCGCGACAACGGCACGGAAGCCATGGACCAGTACGTACAGACCAAGACGATCTGGATCAGCACGACGCCGCCGACGGGCGGGCGGTGATGGAGATCGCGGTCTGCGTAACGCTCTCGCGGGAGCAGCTTGCCCGCCTCGCAGGCGGAGTCGGGGACCTCCCCGTCAAGCTGTTTGCCGAGGATGCGGCATGTGATTGCGAGATTGTCTTCGGCAATCCAGAAGCGTCCACTGTCCTGGCCAATACCAAACTGCGCTGGATGCAGCTCGAATCCGTTGGCTTCGGCGAATACGTTGGCCTTGACTGGACGCGTCCCGACGGCCGGGTCACCGTAACCAATCTTGCCGGCTTCTTCGCCGATCCGGTGGCCGAGACCGCGCTTGCCGGCATCCTCGCGCTTTATCGTGGCATCGATGTCCTGGTCAGGTTCCAGTCCGAGCATCGCTGGGTAGGTGATCCGCTGAGGACGAGCCTGGGCAGTCTGAAGGGCGCGGCGGTCGTACTCGTTGGCCACGGCGCCATAAACCGGCGTCTTGCCGAATTGCTGGGGCCATTCGGATGCTCAATCAAGCCGATCACGCGGGGCAGCCCCGCCTCGGTCCTCGACGAGGCTTTGGGCCAAGCGGACCTTGTCGTCTGCACGGCGCCCGACACCGCTGGGACAAGAGGCTTGTTCGATGCCGCGCGGCTGGCCAAGCTGCCGGCCGGAGCGGTCTTCTGCAATTTCGGCCGCGGGTCGATCGTTGATGAAGACGCGCTTGCCGATGCGTTGGACGAGGGTCGGCTGAGCGGAGCCGTGATCGACGTGACCCGTCAGGAGCCACTACCACCCAGCCACCGCTTCTGGGCAATCCCAAATCTGATCCTGACCCAGCATTCGGCCGGCGGGACGGCCGACGAGCTGGACCGTAAGATCGATCTCTTTCTCGCCAACCTTTCGCGCTTTCGCGCCGGCGTGCCGCTCGAAGGCGTCGTCGATTTCTCACGAGGATACTGATGCCCGACATCGTCCAAATCCGTTGCATCCTGCTGTCGTCGCCTTATGCGGATGCTGACGACCCCGAGATCAAGGAATGCTTCCCGAACGGTCCCAAGCGCACCATCGGCATGGTCGAAGTTACGCTCGATAACGGCGTGACAGGATTGGGAGAGGGCTACCTGGCGGTGTTCGCGCCGCTGGTCTTCCAGTCGATCGTCGACCTCTGCCGGCCCCAGGTGCTCGGCAAGGACGGCTTCGACATAGAGCGCCGGGTCAAGGACCTGCGCAGCCTGTGCGATTACTGGTCGCTTCAGGGCGCCGCACGCCATGTCATCGCGGCCTTCGAGATTGCCTTGCAGGACGCCAAGGCCAAGAGTCTCGGTGTTCCTGTCTATGAGCTTCTTGGCGGCGCGCAGGCGGAGTCGATCCAGATCTACGGCTCGGGCGGCTGTTGCGACGCCAAGGAACAGTTCTTGCGGGAACTCGATATGCTGAGTTCACTCGGCATCGAAATCTACAAGATCCGTTCGGTCAAGCGCGATATCCTGCGCACGGCCTGGGTGCTGGACGAGGCCGGACGGCGCGGCATCAGGGTCGGCGTCGACATGTGCCAGAACCTTGCCGATCCGCCGCAGGCGGTCGAGGACGTCGTCGCCTTCGTCGAAGGCGTGCATGCGCTGACCGATCAGCGGATGGTCTTCGTCGAGGAAGCTCTGGGCCCTGACCAGCCTGATGCGTTCCGCGAACTTCGCGGCCGTATCGACGTGCCGGTCTGTGGGGGCGAGATCGTCACCACGCCCAAGGAGATGATCGAGCGCATCAACGCCGATGTCTATGATTTCGTCCAGCCCGACGCCTCGGTGATGGGCGGCATTTCGGCTGTCATGGATGTCTTCAAGGCTGCGAAGGTCAAGCCGACGGATGTCGTGGTACACGCTTGGGGCGGTGCTGCCGCCATCATGGCGAGCTATCACGCTGCCTTCGCCGCCGGCGGCAAGCTGGTCGAGTATCCTATGCTCGATTTCCCGCTCGGTGCCGAAATGATCGGCGACCAGGGCCGCATCGAAATGGGACGTCTGATCCGGCCGACGGCCCCTGGACTCGGCCTGACGCTGACGCCGGAGATGGAAGCGCGCTATCCATTTGACGAAACGGCAGTCTATTCATGCGTGCTGACCGATTGGGGCCCGCCGCCGGATAGCTATTGGTCGATCTGAGATCAGCGAAGTTGGGATCGAGCGTGACGATTCGGAACCGACCCCCACTATCCGTCGGAGTTCAGGCTTTGTGCACCAGAAGCCGCATAAAACGTAGTCTGGAACGAACAATAGAGACAGCCTGTCGGCACCATTGGGTCTTTGCTTGGCCCGCTCGTTTTGACTCAACCCTTCCAGAACATGGCTTCCAGATCAGCTATCCTGCCAAGGTTGCACCCAGTCGCTTGGAAACCGAAACAATCCAGGCTCGTAGCTCCGGACCAAATGGCTTCTCCAGCATCGCGCGGTCCCAGGCGAGGAAATAGGGCTCCGGCAGCCTGATGCGCTTGTCGAATGGGGCGACGAGCCTGCCCGAGGCGATGTCGTCGGCGGCCATCGACAGTTGCGCCAGCACGAAGCCCCTGCCATTGGCTGCGGCATCGATCGCCGCGCTCGACAGGGAAAAGGCGACTTCGCCCGATGTCCTGCGGTACACCGCGCCGATGCTTGCCGCCCATTCCGCCCATGTCGGAGGTGAGCGGTGGTCGCGCGCCCATTCGATGCTGAGAAGCGGCAAATCGAGAATGTCGGCGGGCTTGCGGATCATATGTTTGGCCAGCAGCGTCGGCGAGCAGGCCGGTACAACCCAATCGGTGAACAACTCGGTGTAGTGCTCGAAATCACGGTACTTGGCGCCGTAGGAAATACGCAAGTCGACCTCTTCGGTGTCCAACCGAGGTTCCGTCTCGGCGCCGACCAGGCGCACTGTTGCGCCCGGATGCGCGATCTGCCAATCCAGCAATTGCGGGCCAATCCATTTGCTGGCGAGCGACGGCAGGCAGGAGATGGTCAAAGTGTCGGCGGACCGGGCCCGTTCGATAACATCCTGGGCCTCGCGTATCTGCTCGAAGCCGAGGGAAACCGCTGCGTGGTAGACGCGGCCGAGCGCGGTAAGTGCGACACTCCTGCCGCGCCGTTCCAACAGCCTGGCTTCGAGTGCCTCTTCCGCCTTGCGGATCTGCTGGCTGACCGCGCCGACGGAAACGCCAAGCTCGTTTGCCGCAGCCGTTACACTGCCACATCGACCGAAGGCCTCGAAGGCTTGTATCGCGCGCAGCGGGGGCGGTTTCTTCACCTGGGCAACGATCCTGGGGTCAGCTTGATTTAGTTTTTCTAAAATAGAACGCAGATGCAAGCCCTATGTCGTCCCCGGCCCGCAAGATATTCGTTTTGGCGTTCACAAGCTCGGGAGGACGCCATGTTTCTTCGAAACTGCTGGTACGTTGCCGCATGGGATCATGAGATCGCCGACCGGCTGGTTCCGACCCGGATCCTTGGCGAGGACATTGTGCTCTACCGCCGTACCGACGGCATGGTGGCGGCGCTCGAAGACGCCTGTCCACATCGCAAGCTGCCGCTGTCCATGGGCCGCATCAAGGGCGACACGGTTGAATGCGGCTATCACGGCCTGACCTTTGACAGCACGGGAACCTGCACGCGAGTGCCGGGCGCGGAAAAGATACCGCATGTCGCGTGCGTCCGGTCCTATCCGATCGCCGAGCGCTACGGGCTGCTCTGGGTCTGGATGGGCGAGGCGGCAAAGGCCGATCCCGCGCTGATTTTTGCGGTCGACCACTGGGGCGATCCGGCATGGGGTGTCAATCGCGGCGAGTCGATGGCGCTGGATTGCAACTATCTCTACATGACAGACAACCTGCTCGATCCATCACATGTGTCGTGGGTCCATCAATCTTCCTTCGGCGGTGTTCAGGCTATGGAAGATGCGCCGCTCGAAACCACCGTCGGCGAGGACGGCGTGACCGTATGGCGCTGGGTGATCGACGCCGCGCCAGCGCCGTTCTATGCGCCCTTCCTCAAATTCTCCGGCAATTGCGACCGCAAGCAGCACTACGAAGTGCGTTACCCCTCCAACGCGATCATCAAGGCGATTTTCGTGCCGGCCCGCACCGGGGGCGAGGGCAAGCCGCTGCACGACGACGTGTTCCTCATGGACAGCTACAACTTCATGACGCCGGTCGATGAGAACCAGACGAAATATTACTGGTTCCAGATGCGCAATTTCGCTCCCGACGATCTGGAGGTGTCGCGCCAGTTCGCCACATCCGTGCGCGGAGCTTTCGACGAGGACCGCACCGTGCTCAATGCCGTGCACAAAGGCATGGCCAACAAGCGCACACCCAATCTCGATCTCAAGATCGATGTCGGGCCGCTGCGTTTTCGCCGCAACCTGGCCAAGCTGATCGCCAGTGAAAGCCAGCAATTGGCGGCCGCCGAATGAACGCATTCACCGCTCGCGACACCATCGCAAGAAGCGGATTTCGCGACCTGAGGGTGGTTGCGAAGGTGCGAGAAAGCGCCATCATCACCTCGTTCCATATGGAGCCGGTCGATCCACGGGACTGGCGCGATTTCGAGCCGGGCCAGTACCTGGTGTTCAAGATACCCGTGCCGCAGGCGGCCGGTGAAAAGGGATATGTGCTGCGCAACTACAGCGTTTCCTGTTCTCCGGCCAGCAAGGGCCGCTACCGGATCAGCGTGAAACGGGAAGCAGCAGCAGCGCCTGGCCTGCCTGACGGGATAAGCTCATGCTTCTTGCATGATCGGATCGAAGTCGGCGACATACTTCAGGCCGAAGGGCCGCGCGGTGATTTCGTGCTCGACAAGGCGAGCAGCCGTCCAGTCGTGCTGCTCAGCGGTGGCGTTGGCTTGACGCCGATGGTGTCGATGCTGCATGCGCTGGCTTCGATGCCGGACGGCCGTGCGGTCTTCATTCACGCCTGCGAGAATGGCGATGTGCATGCCTTGCGAAACGAGGTGACCGGCCTTGCCACGACCCGGCCTGGCCTGGCCGTGCATTTCTGCTACCGGTCGCCGTCCGAGCGCGACAAAGCCGACCAGAGCTTCCACAGCGAAGGCATGATTTCGCGGGACGTGTTGCAGCGTCTGTTGCCGCTCGATGACTATGATTTCTACCTGTGTGGCCCACCGCCGTTCATGCGGGCGGTCTACACCATGTTGCGCGAGCTTGGCGTGCCGAAGCACCGCATCGCCTACGAATTTTTCGGCCCGGCGACGGTGCTTGAGCCTGATGCCGTACCAATCCCTGCGGTTGTCGCGCAGACGGCGGGGATCGCGCCGGCAGGCGAGGCAACAACCGTGGAGTTTCGAAAATCGGGACTCAAGGCCATCTGGAATGGCTCCGCCGCATCGCTGCTCGATTTTGCCGAGGATCAGGGTCTGGAACCGGAATTCAGCTGCCGGTCCGGCATCTGCGGCACATGCAAGTCGCGGCTGGTCTCGGGCGACGTGGCCTATTTCGAAGAACCGCTGGACGAGCTTGGGGCAGGCGAGGTGCTGCTGTGCTGCTCTAGGCCCTGCGGATCAGTCGTCCTGGATATTTGAGAAGATCGTGGTGCCGCCTGTGGGCGGAGAACGGAAGTCGGGATTTGGAACAATCGGTCAAACCAGCGTCGAGCCTGCCGCTCAATCCGCATATCGCTGCCTTGCCGCCCTACAATGCCGGCATGAGCATCGCGATGGCGCGGGCGCTGAGTGGCCGCCAAGACATCGCCCGGCTGGCTAGCAACGAGAACCCGGATGGCTGCTCCCCCGCCGTCATGGCCGCATTGGCCTCCTCATCGTTCGAACCTTGGCACTATGCCGATCCGGCCTGCACGGCGCTGCGCGCAGCGCTTGGCGAGAGGCTGGCGATCGATCCCGGCCTGATCGTTGCCGGCAACGGCTCCGAGGAGATGATCGCCGCCATCTCGCGCGCCGTTCTGGTACCAGGCGCCTCTGTCGTTACCACAGTGCCGAGCTTCGGCCTGCATGAGATAGAGCCGCTGGCGATGGGGGCTGATGTCGTCAAGATTGCGATGACGCCGGACATGGGGTTCGATCTTGCCGCGCTCGAAACGGCAATCGCGGCCGAGCCGCGGATCGTGTTCATATCCTCGCCATGGAACCCGGTCGGGCCGGGCCTCGACCATTCCAGCCTGCAACGGCTGATCGGCGCCGTGCAGCCAGGCACGCTTCTTGTCCTCGACGAAGCCTATTTCGAGTTTGCCGATCCCGGCGCGCCCGACGGCATCGAGGTCCTGCGCGACAGCGGCATCGATCATGTGGTGCTGCGGACATTTTCGAAGGCCTATGGCCTGGCGGGATTGCGCGTGGGCTATGCCGTCTGTTCGGGTCTCGAATTGGCAAGGGTGATCGCCGCTGCCAAGACACCGTTCAACGTCAATGCGGCGGCGCAGATCGCGGCCATCGCCGCACTGGCCGACGAAGGCTGGATGAAGGCGTCGGCGGGCCGCGTCAGGGCCGAGCGCGTGCGCGCAGCCGCCGCGCTTGCCGCCCTTAGTTTCCGGGTTGGGCCGTCGCAAACAAACTTCCTGTTCTTTGACTGCAAGGGTGACAGTTCGAGACTTGCCGCCGGTCTCCTGAAGCAAGGGATCATCGTCAAGGCATGGCGCGAGGCCGGCTACGAGCACTACCTGCGCGCCACCATCGGGTTGCCGGCTGACAACGACCGGCTGATCGCAGCACTTCAAGAAATGGTGGCGAGATGACCGGCCTCGCGTCTCCAACGCAAATGAACTCGACCGACCAGGCGGTGCCGCCGTCGATTGTCAACGCGATCCGCGATGTCGTCGGTGCGGCGAATGTGCGCACCGGAGAGGATGCCGGGGCGATCGACCTTGGCTCGAATGGCGCGGATTGTGGCGCCGGCATCGTCGTTGCGCCTTTATCGACCGCCGAAGTCGCGGCGGTGGTGCGCATCTGCCGCCAGAACGAGATCCCGATCGTGCCGCAAGGTGGAAAGACCGGCCTGGTCGGCGGCAGCGTTTCGCGGCCAGGCGAGATCGTGCTTTCGATGACGCGCATGAACCGCATCGAGCGGCTCGATCCTGTCGAACGCGTGGCCGTCGTCGGCGCCGGCGTCACTCTTGCAGCGCTGCAAGAGGCCGCGCGCGAACACCGGCTGGAGCCGGGCATCGATCTCGCGGCGCGCGGATCGGCGACAATCGGCGGCATGGTGTCCACCAATGCCGGCGGCGTGATGGCCTTTCGCAACGGCGTCATGCGCCATCGCTTGCTTGGCCTCGAGGCCGTGCTCGCCGACGGATCGGTCTATTCCGATCTTACCCGGGTGGTGAAGAATTCCGCCGGCTACGATCTGAAGCACCTCTTCATCGGCGCCGAGGGCACGCTCGGCGTCGTCACCCGCGCGGTGGTCAAGCTCGACCCTTTGCCGCGAGCCAGCGCCACCGCGCTATTCGGGTTGCCGTCGGTCGAGGCCGCTCTGCGGACTATTCGCCTGGCACTTGAATCGGATGCCGGGCATCTGCGTGCGGCGGAAGCGATGTGGAATTCGTATTTCGGTCTGGCCGCTGCCGCGCATGAATGGTCCGAACCTAGCGTGCCGCTCGACCAGCCGCTGTTCCTGCTACTGTCGCTTGGCGGCGCGCGCGAAGAGGCGCTGCGCGAGGATTTCGAGCGGAGCTTTTTGGAAGTGATGGAGCGCTGTCCCGAAGCGACCGGCATCGTTGCCGCCTCGCGGCGGCAAGAGGACGATTTGTGGCGGCTGCGCGAGGACACCAGCGTGCTCTACCGTGCCCATCCCCATGCGCCTTCCTTCGACGTGTCGGTGCCTCTGTCGGAAATTGCGGTCTACCTAGAGAGGATTCTGCCTGGGCTCGCTGCGATCGAACCGGGTCTCGCGCCCTATGTCTTCGGACATCTGGCCGACGGGAATCTGCACATCATCTTAAACCGAAAGGGCCCGCTTGGCCTTGACATGGCGGAGGCTGTCGAGGGCGTCCTGTATCAACAGCTGCGGCAAATTGGCGGTTCCTTTTCCGCCGAGCACGGTGTTGGGTCGAAACGCATCCATTCGCTGCTGGCGACGGCGGACCCGACGAAGCTCGCCGTGATGGAGCGAGTGAAACGAGTGCTGGACGATCAGTCGGTCATGAACCCCGACAAGGTGCTTCCCTGCGACGCCTGGTTCGTCCGGTCCTCCATGCCATCTCATTCCGGCAGCGAGCGCCGATTGCCCTTCAAGAACGTGAGCGACCTCACCAATGAGTAACCCCATGCCGGAACCACAGGGAATGAATGGATTGACCGCCAGCCGTCCAGTGGGATCGCCCATGCGCCATGACGAGCGCCCCCCAGCCTATGCCTGTGGTTTCGCTGCCTTGCGCCAAAGATTTCGCGAAGCGGCCGAGCGGGCGGGCGCGGAACTGTCTGAATATGTTCATCCGCTGAACGGGCCTGATGGCGGGGCGCTGGCGACGGATGTGGCACTGCTTGGCCGTCGCGATGCGCGTAAGCTGATCGTGCTCATCTCCGGCACGCATGGTGTCGAGGGGCCGTTCGGCTCGGCCTGCCAGACCGCCTGGCTCGGCCAGAAGAACCTGCGGCGCTTGCCCGATGACACGGCAATCCTGGCCATTCACCTCATCAATCCGTGGGGCACGGCGTGGTCGCGGCGCGTCAACGAAGACAATGTCGACCTCAACCGCAACTTCATCGACTGGTCCTCGAGTGCTCCGGTCAACAACGGCTATGCCGGCGTCCACGATGCCTTGGCGTACCGCGAATGGGAGGGGCCGGACCGCATAGCGGCCGACGAGAAGCTGGCCATAGCGCGCAGGAGGCTTGGACATGCCGGGCTGGCGGCGATCGTCGAGGCCGGCCAGTATGAGTTCGCCGACGGGATGTTCTACGGCGGCGGCCGCCCGGTCTGGTCGAACAGGACGCTGAACGAAATCCTGAAGACCTTTGCCCGCGAGGCGCGTCAAGTCATCGTCTTTGATCTGCACACGGGGGCGGGCCCCTACGGCTATCCGGCGCTGCTTTCGGTGGCGAGTTCCGAGCATGACGGTCTTGCGTGGGGCAAATCCATTTTCGGGCCGGCGCTGTCGACCGTGCTGACCGGCCCCGGCGCCAAGACAGGCACCGGCATCGCCGCGACGGCGACCGGCTATGTCTCCGACGCCGTCCGCAAGGCAATGCCGAACGCGCGCGTGCTGCCGCTTGTCGTCGAATGCGGCACGCTGGACGGCCCGGCGGTCATGGAAGCGGTGCAGGCGGACAACTGGCTGCATCTGTTCGGCAAGCTCGACTCGCCACTGGGCAAGCGGATCCGGGACACGCTGCGCTCGGCCTTCATTCCGGTCGATCCGGATTGGCAGCGCACCTGCCTGTCGAGCAGTCTGCGCTATTTCGATCGTGCACTGGCCGACCTGCGGACCGTGGCGTTGGACGAGACCACCGGGAGCGAACGGATACCGCCAACGGCTCGCGCCGTTGTGGTGGTCGATCCGGTGTCCGCCGGCGAGGCGAAGACGACGACGCCGGCCGTGCAGATCGACGAGCTTCACAAGAGCTTCGGCGCGCTTCTGGTGCTGAAGGGCGTCAATCTCACCGCTCACGCTGGCGAAGTCATTTCCATGATCGGCTCGTCAGGCTCGGGCAAGAGCACGTTCCTGCGCTGCATCAACCTTCTAGAACAGCCGGACGGCGGCAACGTCGCCATCGACGGCGAACTCATCAAGATGAAGCCGCTCTCGAACGGCCGTCTAGGGCCGGCCGACATGGCGCAAGTCGAACGCATTCGCGCCCGCGTCGGCATGGTGTTCCAGAACTTCAATCTGTGGCCGCACATGACGGTGGTGGAGAACATCATCGAGGCGCCCCGGCATGTGCTGAAGGAGCCGCGCGAGAAAGCCATCGAACACGCGCTCGCGCTGTTGAAGAAAGTCGGGCTCGCCGACAAGCATGCCCATTATCCCGGTCAGTTGTCCGGCGGCCAGCAGCAAAGGGCGGCGATCGCCCGCACGCTGGCGATGCGGCCCAAGGTCATCCTCTTCGACGAACCGACTTCGGCGCTCGATCCCGAGCTGGTCGGCGAGGTGCTGCGGGTGATCCGTCAATTGGCGGAGGAGGGCAACACCATGATCCTCGTGACGCACGAGATGCAGTTCGCGCGCGAGGTCTCCCACAAGGTTCTGTTTCTCCACCAGGGAAAGGTGGAGGAAGAGGGTGCACCAGCGGAGCTGTTCGGCAGCCCGCGCTCGGAGCGTCTACGCCAATTCCTGGCACGGACGCTGTGAGGAAGCCGCATCCTCGAAGCGTCCGGTTCGCACCGGACAACGGCAATGAAGATCAACAACAAGGGGAACTGATATGGAACTGAAAGTCTTGACGCTGCTCGCGTGTCTAGCGGGAAGCATGGGCAGCGCATTGGCAGCCGAAGGCGAGCTGTCCATTGGTACCGAAGGCGCCTACCCGCCATGGAGCATGTCCGATGCCAACGGCAACGTCACCGGCTTCGACGCCGATGTCGGCGCCTTGCTGTGCACGAAACTCGCGGTGACCTGCCATTTCGTCGTGCAGGCCTTCGATGGGTTGATCCCGGCGCTGAAGGCCAAGCGCTTCGACGTCATCATCTCGGGCATGTCGATCACCGCCGACCGCAAGAAGGAGATCAATTTCAGCGTCGGCTATGCCGAACTGGCCAACATGTTCGTCGCGGCCAAAGGTTCTGATCTGGCCGCCATCACCGATGTCGACACGCTGCTGAAATCGCTCGATGGCAAGAAGGTCGGCGTGCAGGCCGGCACGACCCACGCGCATTTCCTCGAGAAGCGTGCGCCGAATGCCGACCTGAAAACCTACGATACACTCGACCAGATGCAGATCGACCTGGCGAGCGGCCGTATCGACACCGCTTTCGCCGATCAATCCGCCTTGCAGGATTTTCTGGACAAGCCCGATGGCAAGAACTTCCAGCTGATAGGCGTTGAGATCAAGAGCACGTTCGATCCGACGCTTGGCGAGGGCATCGGCGTCGGCATCGCGCAGGAAAACACCGAACTCAAGGCCAAGATCGACAAGGCGCTTTGCGAGTTGATCGCAGACGGCTCGGTCGGCAAGGCCAGCCAGAAATGGTTCAAGACGGACATTTCCCGGCCCTGCAAATAACGCCTTGGAATTCTGGCATGCGCCCGGACAGCCGGGCGCATGCGTCTCATTGGCACGACAGACTAAGGCAACTCAGATGGAATTCGGTCTCTGGCAGGTTTGGGAAGCGGGTTGGGTGACCGCCATCCTGCGTGGCGCGTCGATCACAATCCTTGTGGGTTTAGTCAGCATGGCAGCCGGTCTGATAATCGGCATTGTCTGCGGGCTGATCAAATGGGCCCGGATATTTCCGCTTTCGCTGCTCGTTGATGCCTATACCTCGCTGGTGCGCGGCGTGCCCGAACTGCTCATTATCTACCTGCTGTTTTTCAGCTCGGTTGAATTCGTGACCAAGGTCGTGACTGCGTTCGGCTATGCCGGCGTCGCGGAGAGCGGCTATGCATTCGTCATCGCGGTCATCGCCATCGGCGCGATCTCCGGCGCCTATTCGACCGAGGTCGTACGCGGGGCTCTGGGCGCGATCCCGGACGGGCATATCGAGGCCGCTCGCGCGCTAGGCCTGTCGGGCGCCCGGATCTTTCGCCGCATCATCGCCCCGCAGATGCTGCGCATCGCGGTTCCCGGCATCAACAATGTCTGGCAGACGACGATCAAGGACACCGCGTTGGTTTCCGTGGTCGGCCTTCAGGAGTTGATGCGCATTTCCTTCATCGGCGCGAACTCCACTCGCCATCCGTTCATCTTCTATCTGATCGCGGCGGTGGTTTATCTCGCCATCACGCTTGTAAGCCAGGTCGGCTTCGACGGGATCGAACGCCTGCTCAGGCTACGGACGAGAAAAGCAGTATGATAGACCTCATCCAGCTTGCAGTTCCCGTTCTGCTCAAGGGCCTATGGGTCACAGCCGCGCTGACTTTCGTTTCGGTGCTGATCGGCTTCAATCTCGGTCTCGGACTGGCGCTTATGCGGCTGTCGTCGAACTGGCTCCTGTCGGGCTTCGCGAAATATTACAGTACCGTCTTTCGCGGGACTCCGCTGCTGGTGCAGATTTTCCTGTTCTACTACGGGCTTGGCCAGCTTTCCCTGATCAAGGACAACGCGGCTCTGTGGTGGGTGATCAGCGACGGATCGCGCTGCGCCGTCCTGGCGCTTGCGCTGAACACGGCTGCCTATACATCCGAGATCCTGCGCGGCGGATTGATGTCGGTTCCAGTTGGACTCGTCGAGGCGGCTCAGGCGTGCGGCATGTCGCGCATGCTGCGGTTCCGCCGCATCGAGTTCCCGCTCGCCATCCGCCAGGCTCTGCCGGCCTATGGCAATGAGCTTATCCTCGTCGTAAAGGGAACCAGCCTTGCCTCGACAATCACGGTGCTCGAAATCACCGGCTATGCCAAGCGGCTGATGAGCCAGACCTTCGCGATCTTCGAGATTTTCGCCATTGCCGGAGTGCTCTACCTGGTGATCAATCTGCTGCTGATCGCGATTATCCGTTCCATGGAGCATTTTCTAATGAGGCATGAATCCTCCTCTAGCCAGAAATCGACCGCACTCAAATCGATCTGACGTGGTTTCATGACGCGTCTGGTGCTGGTTCTTCGCGATGCGCTGCAAGGCGATGGTCTTCGATCATCGTCAAATCCACCTCGCGCGGCAGAGGATTGGGTGCCTTGTTGATGGGGACAGCGTTGAACGATCCGGCACTCGTCAACGTCAAGCACCGCGACAGCTCTACTGTCTGGAAGACATGTGCCCTTCTATGAAAAATGGGGGTTCACGGCGGATCTGCCGGGCCTCTATTTTCATGAGGAAATCCATTCAACGCTCGGGATTGCCTTTCGTCCACATCCGGACGGCACGCCACCCGCGTGCCCGTTTTCTACGGTCCGGTGAAGGAGATCGCAGTCGCGAGCAGGCGCTTTCAAGCCGAGGGACGTTTTATGCGCCGTCTAAAATGGTCCACGTCGTGAGTTTCCATGGCGAAGGCGAGGTTGGCGACGGGATCGTCGGCGGTGTCGCCCATATGAGGATGCAGGCCCAATCTGATAAGGGTCCGCATTGATGTTATTGCGAAATCCGGGTCCGAGACACTGCCATCAGAACGATCATCGGTTATATTTTTCAGCCAGTTAATCAAATTTTGGTAACGGGAGAGGCTACCGCCTTTCCGCCACGCATCTACTTGGTGTGCACGCGGCCTTTGATCCAATCCCCTTGCCCAACGCCTTTCAGGAGCCAGTTTCGACAATCGTCTGCAACATGTCAGCATCCCGTCGCGGCGGCTCGCCAAAAAGGCGCTTGTACTCCCGGCTGAACTGAGAGGTACTCTTGTAGCCAACCGCAAAACAGTAGAGGCCGCATCACCTTGCCTGGCAACCAGGCGCCGGCGGGGTTCTTGCAGTCGGATGTGCTTTTGATACTGCAGCGGGCTTAGCGCTATCGCCGTTCGATTTTCAAACGACTGGAGTTGTGCAGTCGCTGATTTCTCGGCTTGTGAGAAACGGTGGTGCGGCAAGGTGCGGCAGGTGCGGCAATCACCACCCCAAATATCTGCCTCACCACCCGAAACTCGAGGTGCGGCAGAAACAGGTGCGGCACCAATCATCGGAGGATCCAGCCATGATGGAAGCACCACCAGCCACCGAGACCGTGACCCGGCGCCGGATATCATGGCGCGAATTCTATGCGCTGCGGCCCGACCTGCGGCCAGTGAATGAGTGCCAAGCTCAAGCTGTCAGCCACTCATCAGCAGCACGTGCCGCCGCCACCTCGAGCGCGTC